>NZ_JASDDA010000052.1:0-25359 GCF_030407645.1 Pseudoalteromonas sp. APC 3495
ATAAGTGGCCTGTCTATCTATTTGCTACTTGTTGATTTTTTGGTTTTAAACCGCAAAAAAGCGCCTTTACGGCGCTTTTTTATTGTGTGGGATTTAGTTGTCGAGGGTGATAATAAACTTAACCCCACCCAATGATGAGTCTTCAATTGCGCACTGACCTTTATGCCATGACACAATTTTACTTACTATCGCCAGCCCTAGCCCAAACCCTCCGGTTTTTTTATCACGACTTTTATCTAAGCGCGTAAACGGCTTAAATACTTTTTCGCGCTCAGAGAAGGCAATACCAGGGCCATCATCTTCAACCACTAGCAGTAACTTTTCATCGGCAGTACTTAAACTAATATGTACACTTTTCGAGGCATGTTTAAGTGCATTACTGATTAAGTTTTGCAGCACCCGCGACATAAAATGACTATCGCATAAGTAAATAAATTGAGTGGGGAGCGTTGTTGTTAGTTTAATACGGGTATCAAAGTTTACTTTTTCAATATTAGTTTTAATTAATGCAACGATATCGCAAGGGGCTAATTGTAGACTGGGTTGCTGTGTATCTAAACGGGCGTATTCCAACATTTCAGATACCAAGGACTCCAGTTCATGAATATCCATTTGCATGTCAGATAAATACTGCTGTGCTTTGGTATCGTGAGTTTTATCCTCGAGTATTGCAATAGCAAACTTCAACCGCGCTAATGGCGTTCTAAATTCATGAGATACAGAAGAGGTGAGCTCTTGCTGAGCACTCAGTAAAAACTCAATACGTTGCTGCATTACTTGCAATGTATCGGTGATGGGTAAGAAGAATGACTTTGAGCCATCGCTTAATTGAAAATCTTGCGAGCCACCCACTGCCTCGCATGCATGACTCAGCTTTGCAAAGTCTCGCCACAACAAAAAGCTCCACAAACCTATTGGTAAACTTATAATAAACAACACCAGTAAATACGGTAACACAGTCCCTGAGCTGCTGTGTTTAACACCTACAGGGCCTACTTGTAGCAATTGTGAATTATTTAGCGTTACATACCAAACGATACGCTGCTGTTTATCATATAAATAAAGGTAATGGTTTTGAAATAGTTGTGCTTGCTGTTCTGGTGGGAGCACCAGATCTTGCTGGGCAATGACTTGGCTATCAAAATTATGTTTAAGCTGCTCAAGCCCATCTGGGGTTTGTGAAAGCAGCCATAAAGACTGCCCGAATTCGTCATCTAACAATACACTTTGCTGAGATTCATCATAGGGCCAAAACTGCTCTATAACGCCACTAACAATAAACAAAGAGGCAATAATATACACGTAAAGGCTTATAAATAGCTTTCCCATTAACCTAGCCTAACACCTTGCATTTATTACATATCCCACGCATCTGATACAAATAGATAGCCTTGCCCCCATACCGTTTTAATTCGATAGGGTTTATCACTGTTATCACCGAGCTTTTTACGAATGCGTGATACACGAACATCCACCGTGCGGTCTAACCCGTCGTACTCACGCCCTATCATATGTTGATGGACATGCTCTCGACTGAGCACTTCACCAGCATTTGAAGCCAATAACCACAGCAATTCAAATTCATGAGAAGTCAGGACAATTTCAACACCGCTTAGCTTTACAATGCGGCTGGTTTTATCTATTGATAAATCACCAAATTGAAGTTCTTCAATCGCTTTAACACTTGGCTGTCCACGGCGAAGCAATGCACTAATTCGAGCAAGAAGTACACGCGGCTCTGCTGGTTTTATAACGTAGTCGTCAGCCCCGAGTTCTAAGCCTATGACTTGATCGAAGTCTTCACCCTTTGCTGTCAGCATTAAGATAGGGAGAGTGTATTTGTCACGTACTTGTCGACATACGCTAAAGCCATCTTTTCCTGGCAACATTACATCTAAAATGATCAAGTCGACGTGGTTTTCACTAAGATAAGGGAACACTTCGTCACCGCGTTCTAAAACGTCAACTTCTAAGCCATTATGCTCAAGATAGTCTTTGGTTAATTGTTGCAACCCTAAATCATCTTCAACAAGTAATATCTTTGGCATTTACTGCTCCTAAATTAAAAAAAGCTCCAAGGTGAGCGTAGCCGATGTTTTTTCTTAGCGTATGCGGTTTGCACTTCTATTTGCACACTCGCTAACGATACACCTGTATGGGGATTAATCAGGGAGTATATGGTCTCCACCTGAACACGCGCTTTATAACTAAGTTGGCCTTTTTTGACACCTTGCCAGCATTGTAATTGTGTATCTTGTTGGTATAAACATACATCGCTAGCGGCTGACAGTTGCCACTTAAATTTTAACTCAAGATCACAAAATTCTTGTTGTTCGGAAACCACACAGACTTTGGGTGATACGTTAAGTGAAGAGGCTTTTGCAACGCTAGCGTTGCTAAAAAATGAAGCTGCAAGCACAACCAACATAAAACACTTCATATTAAAATGTATGTTCGAATCCTATAAAGGCGGTCATTGAATAGTCATGTTCAAAAAGCGGGCTGCTATCCATTGCTGAATAATCATAATAGGCTAAATGAAAACGAAGCGCGTTGACTCCATCTACAGGCCAACGGGCGTCGATTTTAGCATAAGGTTGCCAACTACTACCAACTTCTATTTCACCGTAAATAGATTCAGCGCTATTTAAACCATAAAAATAGTTATTTAGTTGGGCTGATTTGTAATTAACGCCTAACGTCGACTTTAACGTTAATTGCTTAAACTCATGGTGATATTGCCATTGCAACGATCCCCTATAGCCATTATAAACGCTGTTTACATCATGCAATAATTGCGCAGAAAATACTTGCTGCTGCTTTACAAAAAAATAGCTGATACCGGCATCAAGTGCGACTCGTCTTTTTTGTATATTATTTATATTTACTTGACGCGGTGAGTCAGTGTGTAGCGATTCTAATATCTCGTTTTCAGACGTTGTTTTAAAGGCGAAAATATTTTGTGGATGCCAATCAATAAAAAAACGTGACTCAGGGTTAATTTCTGACACAAAACTAACGTTATGTTGTTTGCTTTGTAAAAAAGAATAACCAAGGCGGCCATTATCAAAAAACCAATTTTGACCATAATAGGCCACTTGCGGAATAACAACTAAGGGGATGTTATCTGCACCATACAGAGGATTTGTGATCACCCCAACACCAACACTCACACTAAGGTTAAGCTCATCAGTGGATATATGTTGCTGCTTCTGAGCAATCGCATTAGTGCTTAATAGCACTAATAACAGGCATGTGTTTATTCTCAGATGGAACCGCATGAAGTTAATCGCTAGTTTATAAAGTGGCTTTGACCCTATAGTAGCAAGTAGTATGAACACAAGCTCTAGAGGGTTACAATCATTAACAAATTTGATACAAACAGAACACGTTTACATATCGGCCGCTATTTCTACCCGATTACGACCATGGGTTTTAGCTAAATAAAGTGCTCTATCTGCCTTTTCAACTAATAAACAGCTTTTACTAAAAGGCTCCATTAAAGCAATGCCGAAACTGGCTGAAATATTACGTTTATTATTACTGTCTTCTTTTTTACGAATCGTCAATTTGGCAATGCTCAAACGAAGCTGATTACAAAATGCCATCGCATCATTAATGCTTTCAAAGTAACCCGTAATACAAAATTCTTCACCACCAAAACGATAAGCTCTGTATTGCTCTTGTACACTATTTTGCACTTTTTGAGCGACTAGCTTGAGTACCTCATCGCCTTTTTGATGGCCAAAATCGTCATTAAAACGTTTAAAATGATCAATATCGAACATAATCAACACCGCTAATTTACCGTGTTCATTTTGTGAAGAGGCGTTCAAACAAAACTCAACAATGTCTGTATCAAACTTACCGCGATTAAATAATCCGGTTAAGGAATCTTTATCAACCGCTTCTTGGGTCACGCTAAGCGCTTCTTTTAAATCTTTAATTTCGTTGTACGCTTGCGCTAATTTGGTTTGGAATCCACGGGCGTAATCTTGCATCGCAATTGATTCGTCAGTTAGGCGCTCAACGCAAGAAAGGATCTCATTAAATGAGTTAATACTAGAGAGCGTTTTTAATTCATTTTGTGAATCAACTAACGAGGTAGTAAAGCTTTTCGAATATTGAATGGAGTCACTAAGATCAAACTGCATTTGCTCTACGGTGCCATGAAACCTTTCAGACATTTGTTGAAAAAATGCAAGCTCTTCGTCATTAATATGCTTATTAAAAATTTCTTGGGCGGTTTGAGCTGAACACGTATTGTGCAAAGAGATGACTTTATCAAGCTCTGTGTTTAGTTGTGGGTTGTCGCCCTGTACATAACAGTACCAAATAGCATAATTTATTGGCGTTACAGGCATTTTGTATTTAACCATCAACGGAATGGCTTTTTTTAAACACTGGGCAGAATGAGCAAGTGAAACCGTATTATCCATAATTAAAACTCTTAGACATCACAACAAAGATGTTAATAAACACATAAATATTAGCGGTTTATATTAACAGTTTTTTATCATCCAACAAGCCTATATTATGTTTTCCCCCATATTTTGTGCAATATTCCAAAGCGCACTAATAGCAGGGTCGTTTAGTTCTTTATGTAATACAGCCAAACCAATTTTAAACCCTTGTGGTGGCTCGCCTTTATACTCTAAAACCTGAACCTTATCGTTAAGCGGACTATTATCGAGTACAATTTTTGGGATCATGGCCACGCCTAACCCTAAACTCACCATAGATACCATAGCTTCATGCCCTGCCACTTGCGCGTAAATTTTTCCTTGTACATTATTTTTTCGCCACCACTGCTCCAACCTTTGTCTTGAAAATCCTTGTTCAGCAACAATAAATTCAAGCTCAGACCAATCAATAGTTTCGCTACTAGTGGCTAATTTTTCTGTGATCGGACATTGAATAGTGGGTGCAATTAATACCAATGGCGAGTAGCCAATATCTACAAATGCAATTTGTGCAGGTAATTTACTGGGTCTGGCTGCAATGGCCATAGATTCATGTCCATCTAACACTCGGTTAATAGCCAAGGCGGGATCGCCCGTATTTAAGGTAATTTCAATATGCTGATGCTGAGCTCTCAGTTGCTCTAAAATATGATGCAAAAAACTGTAAGACGCGGTAACGGAGCAATAAAGGCTCACATTGCCATAAATATGTTGTTGCGGTTCGTTTAAATTAGCTTTAAACCGCTGCCAATGACTAAGTGTTGCACTGGCATACTCCTTAAATGCAACGCCTTCGCGGGTAAGCTTTACACTGCGATTATCACGCTGGAATAACATCACTCCTACTTCATCTTCTAACTGCTTAATATTACGACTTAAAGTGGGCGCACTTATGTGGCATAACTCACTGGCACGAGAGAAATGAAGCGTTTTTGCCAACGCCAAAAAGTAATTTAAATGCTTATGATCCATAACAACACCAGTATTTCATATTATGAAACACTTTAATTCAAATATATCATTTTACGCAAGAAAAGATTTTCCATATTGTTATTCCAAGCAAAGCAAAAGCAATGCATCTAACAAACTGAATTAATAGGAAACTTATCATGGCAAATTATTTTAATAGCTTACCTTTACGCGAACAATTAGCGCAATTGGCACAATGTGAATTTATGGGCGCAGACGAATTTAACGACGGTGTTGCTGCACTTAAAGGTAAAAAATTGGTAATTGTAGGCTGTGGCGCACAGGGCCTAAATCAAGGCTTAAACTTACGTGATTCTGGTTTAGATGTAGCCTATACACTACGTGATTCAGCCATTTCTGAGCGTCGTCAGTCATTCTTAAATGCATCTGACAATGGTTTTAAAGTGGGTACATATGAAGAGTTAATCCCAACAGCCGATGTAGTACTTAACTTAACACCTGATAAACAACATACTGCAGTTGTTAATGCCATCATGCCATTAATGAAACACGGCTCAACCCTTGCCTATTCACATGGCTTTAATATTGTTGAAGAAGGCATGCAAGTTCGTGAAGACATTACCGTTATTATGGTTGCACCAAAATGCCCGGGGTCAGAAGTACGTGAAGAGTATAAACGCGGCTTTGGTGTACCTACATTAATTGCGGTTCACCCAGAGAATGATCCTCAGGGCCATGGCTTGGCACAAGCAAAAGCCTATGCAGCAGGTACAGGTGGTCATCGCGCGGGGGTACTTAAATCATCATTTATCGCTGAAGTGAAATCTGATCTGATGGGCGAGCAAACCATTTTATGTGGCATGCTACAAACTGGCTCTATTTTATGTTTTGACAAAATGATTGAAAAAGGAATTGATGCCGGTTACGCCTCAAAGCTTATTCAATATGGCTGGGAAGTGATCACAGAAGCACTTAAATATGGCGGTGTGACAAACATGCTTGACCGCTTATCAAACCCTGCAAAGGTTAAAGCGTTTGAGCTAAGTGAAGAGCTTAAAGTGATTATGCGTCCTCTTTATAACAAACACCAAGATGACATTATCGATGGCACATTTTCACGTGTAATGATGGAAGACTGGGCAAATGATGACGCTAACTTACTAAAATGGCGTGCTGAAACTGCAGAAACTCATTTTGAAAAAACCCCTGCAGGCGATGTAGAAATTGCTGAGCAAGAATTTTTTGACCACGGTATTTTAATGGTGGCAATGGTAAAAGCGGGTGTAGAACTGGCATTTGAAACCATGACAGCGGCCGGTATTATTGCAGAATCTGCCTATTATGAGTCACTGCATGAAACGCCGCTGATAGCCAATACTATTGCACGCAAAAAGTTATTTGAAATGAACCGCACTATTTCAGATACCGCTGAGTACGGCTGCTATTTATATAACCATGCCTGTTTGCCGCTTCTACAAGAATTTATGCAAGGTATTGATACTGATGTTATTGGTAAAGGCTTAAAGGAGCAAAGTAATCAAGTTGATAACCAAACTTTAATTCAAATAAATACGGCTCTACGTGAGCACCCTGTTGAGAAAGTAGGCGCAAAATTACGCGGCTACATGTCCGCAATGAAAAAAATAGTTTAATTCTATAACCCTAGAACTTTCACTTGTTAGAAACCAAGCCCACTTGCATTTTGCTGTGGGCTTTTTTAAGTGCAAATTAATCATCAATAGCTGAAAATAAATAATGTGCTAAAATAATTCCCCTCATTGCCTCAGTTGTAAATATAAGCACTATCATGACGATACAAAATCTCTCTATTACTCAAAAAATAACAGCCCTTGGAAGCATTATTGCTATTTGTGTTGCTGTATTAATTGGTTTGACGTCTTTGCATAACTCAAAGAATATTATTGAGCAACGCATGATCGAATCTGAACTGCCAAGTAAATTGCAAACAATCAGTAATCATATTGGTGGCGAGATCAATGAACTTCTTGGTGCAGCACAGCAGCTTTCGGCAAATACCTTTATTTTAGATTGGGCAAATGCTGGCAACAACAACGACACGCTATTACTTAAAGAGCTCAATCGTTTGGTTGACCAATACGATCTTGCCACGGCTTCGTGGGCGAATAAAAACACTGCACAATATTGGAATCAAGATGGCTTTTTACGTGTTTTAAAAAATGATGCCGCAGATGGATGGTTTTTTGCTTTTACACAATCAAAGCAACCTTACTCAATTAGTATTTATCAAGAGTCAGAAAACGATGTAAAAATGTTTGTTAACCACCAACAACCTAATGGTTTAGGCTTGGCAGGCTTAGCAAAAAGCATTACAGATATGCAAAAGCTGCTACAACAATTTAAAATTGAGCAATCAGGGTTTGTGTTTATTGCCGATAAAAACGGATTAATTCAGTTACATAAAGATGCAGACAAAGTCGCTAAGGTTAATATAGATAGTATTTACAGCGCTAATATTCATAACAAATTACTTAATAAAAACGGCTTCGCTTTAGAGGAAGTAAATATCAACGGGCAAGCCACACTCATTGCAGCCACACCGATTAAAAACACTGACTTATTTGTATTAGCTCAAGTCCCAAAAAGCGAAGTCTTTTCTAGTGTAAATACCCTAGAGTGGCAAATATTCACTTTCACTATCATCACTGCGCTAATCGCAAGCGTGATCAGTTACTTATTAGCTCGCTCTTTAGCTTCACCGTTATCAACAATGGCTGAGTTATTTTCGCGTTTAGGGCGTGGCGATGCAAATTTAGCCTATCGCTTACCAACTTCTCCCCAACCTGAGCTAAATAATTTAACCACCGGCTTTAATCAATTTATTGAAAAAATAGAAACCGCTATTGTGCAAGTAGCTAATGAGAGCCACGGTATTCGCCACAGCTCAGATCATGTATTTTCGCAAGCCAAGCAAAACTCTTTAGCGCTTGATAAGCAAAAAGAGCAAACTATTTCAGTTGCAGCAGCCATTAATGAAATGGGCGCTACAGTGCAAGAAATAGCGCAAAGTGCTGCCAATGCAGCTAAGTTAACCAACGATAGCCGCGATAACACCAAGCAAAGCCATCAACAAGTTTTACAAAGCCAAACGACAATCTCAGCCCTTGCCAGCGACATTGACGGCATAACCGAGCAAGTTGCTTTGCTTTCTAAAAAGACTATTGATATCGCTAGTATTGTGGATTCAATTAGAGGTATATCTGAACAAACTAACTTACTGGCTCTTAATGCAGCCATTGAGTCTGCTCGTGCTGGTGAACATGGACGAGGCTTTGCTGTAGTTGCTGATGAAGTAAGAGCGCTGGCGAATCGTACCTCACAATCGACCACTGAAATTCAATCAATGATTGAAGAGCTCACTCATATTTCAGATGACGTTGTCAGCGATATCGGTCAATCAAAAGATAAAGCACAACAAAGCGTAAGCGCAATGCAAAACTCGGTTGAGTTACTTAATACCATTACTGAAACAGCCAATGAAATTAACGATATGGCGACCTTAATTGCCACCGCCACCGAACAGCAAAGTAGCGTTGTGAATGATGTAGGTCGTAGTATTGAGCAAATAAGTGAGATCAGTGATAAATCAATGAGTGAACAAATCAATACAGAACAAGCAATTCGTGATTTAGCCACCAGCGCACAAACACTTGATGCACTCGTTGCTACGTTTAATCAGCAACGTTAAATAGAGTGTTACATTAAAAAATAACCTCTGTACAAAATAACCACTATACTTAAGTGTGTTTTTTGTACAGAGGTGTGTATGAATGCTCTCCAAGGTAAACATTATTTACTGATTGTGTGCCTGCTGGCTCTGTGTGCTTGTAGCACCACAGATAACGCCAATATAAGCGTGCCAATCCCCACTATTACTCCTCCCATGCAATTACAACAGCAACTTGTAGAGTCTGAGCAACAAATATTTCAACTCGACGATAGCCTCAAACAGCAATTAAATGCTTACGTGCAATCGAGTAAATCAGTTGATGAAATAGCGTATAGCCTACTTAGTTTTTTACTCACAAATGGCGATAGCGCTTTATCTTATCAATCCACCGCGACACAAACCGCATCTCAGAGCTATCAAAACTTAAACGCCAATTGCTTGTCACTATCAATTTTAGCATATAGTTTAGCTGAGCATTTAGGGCTTAAAGCTCGCTTTCAAAAAGTACACATTCCGGAGTATTGGTCACTAAATCAGGGATTTAATTTACTCACGGGGCACATCAACCTTGCCATAGACAATAAAACGAAACTCAAAGACAGCTCACTTGTTTATCAGCGTAATAAGCGTTTAATCATTGATTTTGACCCCAATAGCCGACAAGCCCGTTTTGCAACCTCATTGCTTTCAAAAAAAAGAGTGACCGCCATGTTTTATAATAATAAAGGGGGTGAGGCACTGGTAAATAAACACTATGATTTAGCGTTTAGCTATTTCAAAGCAGCAATCAATACGGACGCTTCATTTAGTGCTAGCTGGGGCAATTTAGGGGTACTCTTTAAACAATTAGATGATTTAAAGCAAGCGGAGCAAATGTATCGCTATGCTATTGCCTTAAATACTGATAATAATACTGCACAAGGTAACTTAGCATTATTATACACACTCACAGATAGAGTGGCCGAAGGCGAAAAGCTATTGGCTGAGCTTGACAAAAAACGCCAAGAAAATCCTTACTATCATATCTCGCTTGGTAACAGTGAGTATGTAAATGGTAATTTTAAAGGCGCAATTAGCCACTATAAAAAAGCGAACGCTATGTCACCAACCTTACATGAAAGCCACTTTGGACTGGCGCGAAGTTACTTTGAGTTAAATAATATAGCTAGGGCGGAATTTCATTTGCGTAAAGCCAGAAAAAAAGCAGACTTTACACATGACAAACAACGCTATGATAATAAACTCATCGCATTAAAATCACTTATCGTTAAGGCGAATCATTATTAAATTATTTAGCTTAACCTGCATTGTATTTTTTATAAGTTGGAGTGGACTCTCAAAGCCGATTGAGCCGCAGTTATTCACTGATTTAACAACGCTAACCAGCTCTAAATTAGCAGGCAGAAAAACGAATAGTCACTCGGCTTTACTCACCAGAGAATATTTAAAAGCACGCTTTAAAGAGCATCAACTGACGGTTATAGAACAACCTTTTACTTATCCATCAGGGCTGTTTTCTAAGGCGCAAGGCGTAAATATTGTTGCGACCAAAACAGCAAAAAATTTGCCTGTTATTGTTATTACAGCGCATTACGACCATTTAGGCCTAAAAGCCGGAAAATTACACCCTGGCGCTAACGATAATGCCTCGGGTGTTGCCGCATTACTATACTTATCGAACGCTTTACAGATGCAATCATCCTATGGTTTTATGTTTGTTGCAACAGACGCTGAAGAAAACGGTTTACACGGCAGTGAGCACTTTGCCAAAACAATGCGCCAGTCTCCTATTGCTTTAAATATTAACTTAGATATGTTGGCAATTAAAAAATCGCATAAGCGGTTATACGCGCTAACAAGTCGTTCGTTAAAAAACCAACTCACTCCACTATTTAGCCAAATAAAAAATACGAGTGTCGAATTAAAGCCCGTTTATTCATCACGAAAAATGAGTCGACTCACCAACACGAAACAAATAGACTGGCACAGAGCCAGCGACCATTATTCATTCGCTAAACAGAAAATTCCGTATGTGTACTTTTCGATGGGCGCCGATAATTATCATCACACAGCAAAAGATACGCTCGAAAATATTAATACTGCTCTTTATCAAGAAGCAGTATTGCTAATTGAGGCATTTATTAATCAGCTTTTGACAAACCCTGAGGTATTCAGTCCCCCTTTAAAAGCAGCAACGTAAGCCTCTTTTTTTGCCCGTGGAAGTTTTTTAATCGCATATTCTAATTTACTTGCGTCGCTTTTAGTCCCAACTTGTTGCTGATGAATGAGCACCAGCGGTCCTTTCCCTTTGAGGTTTTTTGCCCCTTTACCCGCTTGGTGCGTTGCTAAACGACGCGCTACATCAACTGTAATACCGGTATACCAATGACCAAGCCGTGTTTGCACTATATACAGTGACCAAACAGCCGGTTTACTTTTACTATTGCACAACTCATCGTTTAAACTTTTTTGATTATTAATGGTCAAAACCTCGCCTTAACGCGCTAAACAAAAAACAATTACTCAAAAGGGTTTTACCTTGAGTGACTAATCGGTATCATGCAGATTATAAAAAATAAGGATCACAACTAACAATGCAGTCGTTAAAAACTTTTTCTCTTTGGCTTATCGTCGCTTTAACGCTTAGTTCAGCCGCAGGTTGTTCTAGCTGGGTATACAGAATCAACATCCCTCAAGGTAACTTTTTAGAACAATCAGACGTTGATAAGCTTCGCGTTAATATGACTCGCGAGCAAGTAATTTATGTACTAGGCAGACCGATTGCCGAAGACGCCTTCGATAAAAATACCTGGCGTTACGTTTACAGCTTTAATAAAGGGCGCGCTAATGAACAATATAAATCATTAGTATTAAACTTTGAAAATGAAAAGTTGGTAACGGTCTCTGGTGACTATGAGCAACCAGAAAACTTTACAACCCCTTTAGAGCAATAAGCCATTTGGGTTTAATTTAAAAAGGTGAGCATGGCTCACCTTTTTTGTATCTAACGATCTAACGGTCGGCCACCAGTTACTTTATTTGCGCGGCCCTCTTCTTTGGCTTTTTCGGCGCGCTTTCTGCGGGCATCTTTAGGGTCGGCAATTAATGGGCGGTAAATTTCAACTCTATCGCCGTCTTTAAGCTCATGATTAAGCTTTACCGTTCTGTTCCATACACCTAAAGTTAAAGCGGTTGCATCAATTTCAGGGCACTTCTTAATAATACCTGATTGGATCACTGCTTGCTCTGCGGTGGTACCTTGGAATACTTCTATATTTAACGTGGTTGCTTTCGTTGGCAACGCAAACACAATTTCAATATTGATCATGCACGCTCTCCATATACCGCTTTTGCACGTTGAGTAAAGGCACTCACCATATTTTTAGCTACATCATTAAAAATTTTACCAAACGCAAGTTCTATTAACTTACTAGAAAATTCAAAGTCTAGCTGTAAATGCACTTTGCACGCATGCGCATCTAATTGCTGAAAATGCCAGCGACCTTGTAAGGTTTTAAAAGGCCCATCGACCAAGCGAAGCATCACTGTTTGCTCATCAATTAGCGTATTTTCAGTGGTAAACCATTTTTTTATACCGGCTTTAGATATTTCTAAACTGGCGGTCATGTTATTATCATGCTGCTTAATAATTTTTGAGTCTGAACAATTAGGTAAAAACTGCGAATAGGCTTCTACATCATTGACTAGATCAAACATCTCTTTAGTGCTGTACATAACCAGCGCACTTTTCTCTATTTGTGGCATACTCACTCCCAACTGTGTGCAGGAATTTTAGCAAGCTTTGTGCGTTTCCCCAAACTTTCATCGCGCTTAAATGAATCCTTCGCTTTTGCATGTATAATTTAAAAAAATCGATGTAAAACATCTTGTATAACGTATATTATAGGGCACTATGGCTAAGAAAAATTCATCAAAATCGACAAGTAATACCATCGCGCTAAATAAAAAAGCGCGACACGAGTATTTTTTACACGACAAGTTTGAAGCAGGTATTGAACTCCAAGGCTGGGAAGTAAAAAGTATCCGAGCAGGTAAAGTAAATATCTCTGAAACTTATATTCATCTTAAAAACGGTGAAGCGTTTTTATTAGGCAGCACAATCCAGCCTTTAAATAGTGCATCAACCCATGTTATTTGCGACCCGCTGCGTTATCGTAAATTATTACTAAGCAGACGTGAACTTGACCGTTTGGTTGGTGCAACCGAGCGTGATGGTTATTCATTAATTGCCACAGCTATGTATTGGAAAAAATGCTGGGTAAAGCTTGAATTCCATTTAGCGAAAGGTAAGAAAATGCATGACAAACGTGAAGACGGTAAAAATAAAGATTGGTCCCGTGAAAAAGAACGCTTAATGAAACATAAAGTTTAAATGAAAAAGCCTAACATCATGTTAGGCTTTTTTTTGCTAAATTTTTAGGAAAATACAAATTATTACAAATTAAAGTCGCTCGGCGTTTTGTTTATCAATAATAACTAAATCACGTTACAGCGCCAAATAGCGAGCATCCTATCGTTTACCTTTATTGAGAAAATCAGTACATATTAGTGCAGATAACAAAATCATCTTTGTGGCCAATTGATAACAGTCAAGTTACATGGTATTAATAATTCGACTTGTAAAACAAGTAAATTATTAACATATCAACAAGGACTTAAGGATACATACCAACCCTTTATAGAAAATGGACGCTCAGCGAGAATTTAAAAGTACTTAGGCAAGGCATTTGAATGAATTAAGAGTGGCTCTCTTTAAAATTCAAAAAACGCAGTTTAAGCACTTTTAAAACTCGCCCTATGGGAGAGCATCTGCAGAACTTTCTCTGCGTTACCACTCTTCGTAATAGAAACCACTATTACATCATCATGGCGCCTTGATAAAATCCAGCAGAACGCTCTCTGAGCAAACATTTTCTATGATGGGTTGGTATCGCTCAATTGCATTTAAACCGAGCTTAATCATCGGTGCTACTATCGCATTGTCAGCAGGTTTTAGTACAACGACTTATGCTGCACAGCAAACTGCAGAAAAAGTAGAACGTATTCAAGTAACAGGCTCTCGTATCAAACGTTCGGACATCGAAGGCCCGTCTCCAGTACAATCCATTAATAAAGAAGACATCGAAAACATGGGTTATGACAACCTACAACAGCTTCTTGAAAGAATGCCTGTTGCAGGTAATGGTACTTTTTCAACCCGTGGTAATAACCAAGACTCAACCGCAAATGGCTCAGCTGCCGTCAGCCTTCGTGGCTTAGGCGCCGATGCTACCTTGGTACTTATTAATGGTCGTCGTGTTGCAATCAGTGCATTTGCTGAAGGGATCACCAACTCATTCGTTGATATCAACAGTATTCCTGTTTCAGCAATCGAACGTATTGATATTTTAAAAGATGGCGCCTCAGCAATCTATGGCTCTGATGCTGTAGCGGGTGTTGTAAACGTTATCTTGAAAAAAGATATTGACGGTATTGAAGTAAACTTAGGTTACGGCGGCACAGATGACCCTAACTATGAAGAAACTACAGCCAGTATTGTTTGGGGTACTACTAGTGCAAAAAGTAGCGCATCCGTTATTATTGATTACTTTAAAAACACCTCTTTATCATCAGATGAAATGGGGCGTTTAGGTACTGCTAATCAATCTCCATATGGCGGTGAAGATTTCCGTTCATCACGTGGCTTCCCTGGCTACTTCTATGTTGATGGCGTTAAAACAATTGACCCTGCGTGTCCTGCAGAAAATGCAACATCAAGTGGCAGTTGTTTATTTGACTATGGTCCATTTGGCTATATTGCACCGGCATCAGAACGTGTAGGTGCTATTTCACAATTTGAATACCGCTTTGATAATGGCATAACGGGCTTCTTAGAAATGGCCGTTCAGCATAACAGCTCAATTGCAGCAGGTGCCCCTACGCCACTTGATGAAGATGCGGGCTTAACAGTACCAGGTAGTCACCCTAATAACCCATTCGGCCAAGATATTGAAATAGGTCGTTACAGAACCGTAGATGCGGGTGCGCGCCAATGGGATATCGAATCAGACACATTACGTTTTGTTGCTGGTTTAAAAGGTGAAATAAACGATTGGAGCTGGGAAACAGCGGTACAAAAAGGACGTAGTAAGTCATTACAAACTGGGGACCGCTCACAAGGTTGGGTACGCACCGACTTCTTACAACAAGAAATTGATGCCGGTAACTACAACCCATTTGGCGGCACTTACAACGATCCAGCCGTAATTGATAGAATTACTACGAGCTTGGTTCGTCAAGGCGAGTCTCATATGACGTCGTTCGATGCTAACATTTCAGGTGAAGCATTTAGCTTTGGTGATGATGTTGTCATGATGGCGGCCGGTATTGAATACCGCGAAGAGGACGTAACGGATACGCCAGATGATCAATTCCAACGAGGATTAATCTTTGGTACCGAGTCTGTGTCAGCTGCAGCAGAGCGTGATCAATACGCTGCCTATGTAGAGTTTTCAATTCCACTTGCTGAGAACTTAGAGCTACAACTTGCTGGTCGTTACGATGATTACAGTGACTTTGGTACCACAACCAATCCTAAAGTCGCTTTACGCTGGGCACCTACTGATGAAATCACAGTGCGTGGTTCTTGGGCACAAGGCTTTAGAGCACCGTCACTTGCACAAGTAGGTTTAGGGCCATCTCAAGAGAGCCAGTTCTTTATCGATAATTACCGTTGTGACGCAACAGGTAAAGATTGTGATGCGCTAGATTACAACATTGAATTTGCCGGTAACCCAGATTTAGAAGCTGAAGAGTCTGAATCTTGGAATGTCGGGTTTATTTGGGCACCCACAACTGACTTTGGTTTAAGTGTTGATGTGTGGAGTATCACCCAAGATAATAAGATTGATGAGCAAGAGTTTGGTCCAATTTACAACTCAGAGTGTAATAACCAAAATAGTACAGTATGTGTTCGCTTACCACCATCAGGTACAGACAGCCTAGGAACTATTCAAAAGATTTTCAGTACTTTTGAAAACGTTTCATCACAAGAAGTTTCTGGCGTAGATATTTCAGCAAACTACAACCATTCACTGGATGATTTAGGCTTACTGAAATTCAATTTAGAGTGGGCTTACCAAGATAAATTTGAAAAAGACGACCGCGATTACACCGGTGAATATGGTTACCCAGAGCACCGCTGGATTTTCTCAACAAACTGGGAAATTGGCCAATTCAACACGAACATGAACATTAGTTATGTGGGTGAGTTTGAAGATACGCCAGATATCGATTTCGATGGCAACTTAGACTTCGATAGTAATACATCGCGTACTGTTGATTCACAAGTACTGGTAGATTTACAAACATCATACCGTATTACTGAGTCTGCAAAAGTATCGCTAGGTGTTAATAACTTATTTGATGAAGAGCCACCATTTGCAATTGGTGACGGTGATTCAGATCTGTATGGTTACGCATCGGGTGTACACAACCCTCGAGGTCGTTACATTTACACTAAAGTGAGCTTTTCGTTTTAATTAAAAAGAAATAAAAAAACCGCCAACATGGCGGTTTTTTTATCTTAAACTAAAGGGCTAAATTATAGCTCGCCTTCGTTTTCAGATAAGAATTTAGCTACGCCTTCAGGGCTTGCGTCCATTCCTTTTTTACCTTCAGTCCAACCAGCAGGACATACTTCACCGTGCTCGCTGTGGAATGCTAGTGCATCTACCATACGGATCATTTCGTCGATGTTACGACCCAGTGGTAAGTCGTTCACTACTTGGTGACGTACGTTACCTTCTTCGTCGATTAGGAAAGAACCACGAAATGCAACGCCCGCTTCTGGGTGCTCAACGTCGTATGCTTTACAGATTTCGTGTTTAACGTCTGCAACTAGTGCGTATTGAACTTTACCAATACCGCCGTCTGCTACAGCCGTGTTACGCCATGCGTTGTGTGAGAATTGTGAATCGATAGAAACACCAATTACTTCTACGCCACGTTTTTGGAATTCTGCATAACGCTTATCAAAAGCAATAAGCTCAGAAGGACATACAAATGTGAAATCTAGTGGGTAGAAAAAGATTACTGCTTTTTTACCTTTGATTTTTTCGTGAAGGTTATAGCTATCTACAATCTCACCGTTACCTAGAACAGCTGCAGCGGTAAAGTCTGGTGCCTGACGGCCTACTAATACACCCATTTTATTCTCCAAATATTTTGAGTTTATTGTCAATTGCTTACGCAATACTGATTACTAATATGGGCACTAATTTTAAAATTACAATAGCAACCATATTTAATTAAACATTATTCTATGGCTATCAAAAATAAATTAACAATCGTATTTATAGATAGCACCGTTCTAAAATAGCGAACGCTTGATAAAAGGACTGATTTTTAATCATAAAAAAACCTGCTTTAAGCAGGTTCTTTTTACTAATCCATAATATCGCTAGGCATATCACCGCGAATATGTTGCCATATTTCGCCGGTTTGATGACCATATTTACGCATCATGAATATTGCACCATCGTGCTCTTTATTCTCAGCAAGCTTAGTTAAGTCTTTATAAAACTGGCGTGCAAGCTCGCGAGTGCGAGGATCTGAAAAGTAATGGCAGCCAATCTTAGAATAAAAACCTTTAAAGCCATTAAGGATGAGCACATAAATGCGATTATTACCGGCAACAGCTAATTCATGATGAACTTTATAATCATAATCTGCAAACGCTTGCGCGCTGTCTTCTAATTCATCGCTTTGTGATAAAATTTCGATAACACGCTCTGGTGCAAGTTTTATAGCTGCACGGGTATAAATTGCGCTGATATTAGTACGTGCTGAGAGTAACTGATCGGTTAGCTCTGGCATTTTATCTTCATCTAAACGTGCCAGTGTTTCAAGGATATTTAATCCTGAGGTTTCCCAAAAGTTATTAACGCGAGTAGGTTTACCATGTTGTATTGTTAACCAACCGTCTCTAGCTAATCGCTGTAATACTTCTCGTAATGTGGTTCTAGTAACACCAATTAACTCTGAGAGTTCACGCTCAGCAGGCAGAATTGAACCTGGAGGAAAATCACCATTCCAGATTGACTCTACTATGTATTCCTCAGCAAATCCTGCTGGGCTTTTCGCTTTAAAAATTCTCATTCAATTCCTACTCGAATTAATTCACATCACATCGCTACATACGATTAACTGACTGATTGTACCAGACAAGCCACAACTAACAAGTAAAGTAAGTTAAATTACCTAGGTATGTGATTAAAAAGGCAACTTTACTTGTATGATTCGCTAGTTTTACCGATAGGTTTTAAACACAATATGAATGCCAACCTATTATTCATACCAGACACTTTGACTATTATTATTTAGTTGTTTACACCCTCTATAAGCTGGACTAAGTTAATGACATTAACCAGACTATTAAACGCCTCCCTAGGGAAAAATCATGCAACAGAGTGTCCCATCTGCAATATTTATAAATTTTTTAGGTAAAGCACCTCAATGGTATAAATACACCATTATTGCATTTTTAATAATTAACCCGCTGCTGTTTCAATTAAACCCTTATTTGTCTGGCTGGGTACTGGTTATTGAGTTTATTTTTACACTGGCCATGGCGCTCAAGTGTTACCCACTGCAACCTGGTGGTCTACTTGCCATTGAGGCACTATTAATTGGTATGACATCAACCACGCAAGTTGAACATGAAATAGCACAAAACCTAGATGTGCTTTTATTACTTATTTTTATGGTTGCCGGTATTTATTTCATGAAAGATCTGCTGCTGTATATTTTTACCAAGTTAGTGGTTTCAGTAAGAAGTAAAACCGTTTTATCGCTTGCCTTTGCAATAGCTGCTGCGTTTTTATCAGCTTTTTTAGATGCCCTAACTGTAATGGCGGTTGTTATTGCGGTGGCCATGGGCTTTTATAGTATTTATCACAAGGTGGCCTCAGGAAAAGATTTTATTAGTGAGCACGATATTAACGATGATAACCAAGTAAAAGAGGTAAACCGTCAAGAGCTTGAAGAGTTTCGTGCTTTTTTACGTAATTTACTCATGCATGCCTCGATTGGGACCGCACTTGGCGGCGTGTGTACTATGGTTGGTGAACCACAAAATTTAATTATTGCAGAGCGAGCAAGTTGGCTATTTGGAGAGTTCTTTTTAAGAATGCTGCCCGTTTCTTTACCCGTGCTTTTTGCGGGCTTATTAACAACCTTTTTATTAGAAAAAACAAAAACCTTTGGCTATGGGGCAAAACTGCCAGAAACAATTCATGCTATTTTAAAAAACCATGCACAAACACTTGATAAAAAACGCACCAAACGCGATAGAGTGAACCTCACAATTCAAGCACTTATCGCTATCTGGTTAATTACTGGCTTAGCGTTACATTTAGCAACCGTGGGCTTAATTGGTTTATCGGTAATTATTTTAGCCACGTCGTCGGCCGGCATAATAGAAGAGCACCAACTCGGTAAAGCCTTTGAAGAGGCCCTCCCCTTCACTGCACTACTTTGTGTATTTTTTAGTGTGGTTGCAGTAATCATCGATCAACAACTCTTTACCCCTGTGATTACTTGGGTACTAACATTTGAAGGGCACTTACAATTGGTGATGTTTTTTATCGCTAATGGATTGCTTTCAATGGTCAGTGATAATGTATTTGTCGGCACTGTATATATAAATGAAGTTGCTGCAGCTCTAAAAGCAGGTCAAATAACTCGAGACCAATTTGATTTACTTGCAGTGGCGATAAACACCGGCACAAACTTACCCAGCGTGGCCACCCCTAATGGTCAAGCTGCTTTCTTATTCTTACTTACATCAACACTAGCTCCCGTGTTACGCCTATCTTACGGTCGAATGGTGTATATGGCTTTACCTTACACTTTTGTGCTTACCTTTGTTGGGTTAAGCGCGACTTATTTTGGCTTGAGTGAAATAACCAGTTTGTTTTATGACTGGGGGATAATACAACACCACATCCCTGTAGCGAATTCTGGGCATTAAGAGCTTCCCCGACTTTGAGGAGCTAGGAAATTTCATAGCTCCTCACTTTTTCCCTTTTACTTGCTCCGCTGTTTATCCTACGTCATAATCTAAGCCCTTATTTAAATACGGATTTGTTATGAACTGGCTTGCTAATCTAAGTACTCAACGTACACCTTGGTTATTATTCAGTGGGATTGTTTTTCTGCTTGAAGTCATCGCGCTCTTTTTTCAATACAACATGGGATTAGCACCGTGCATTATGTGTATTTACCAACGCACCGCGGTATTAGGCTTACTTTTTGCCGGTATTATTGGCGCCAGTAAACCAAACAACCTCGTAGTCCGTATTGTCGCTTATACAGTGTGGGGGGTTTCAAGTGTATGGGGGTTACTAATAGCTCGTGAGCACATTGAAATGCAAACAACCACTGACCCCTTCGCATTTAGCTGTGAGTTTGAGCCAAATTTTCCAGAGTTTATGCCATTACATCATTGGATACCGCAATTTTTTGAGGCAACCGGTGATTGCGGAAACATAGATTGGCAATTTGCAGGCTTAAGTATGCCAGCATGGATGGAAGTTATTTTTGTATTGTTTACCGCCACACTTATTGCGTTAGTGGCCAGTCGATTAATCTCTAAAAAGTCACTTTAATATGTTTACTTTTTTTTCAAGCCACGTTGACGAACTTAAACACTTAAAAGTTCGTCAAAGACAAACCGTTATTGCGATCTCGTTAAGTATGCTCTCTCCTAGTGACAGAGTGTTAATGCGTATTGTAAAGCTTATGCTGCTAAGCCCATTTTTTTTAATATTTACCCTTTTTGAAGGATGGCTACTCGTGCCCTTTTTGATTGTGGCTGGTTTAAGCTACCCGCTACTAACCGCCCCCGTAGATGTTAATTTTGCTAAAAAGCACCTTGGTGCTGCCTTAAAACAGTTTAATCAGGGCGCATAGCGCCCTTTTAAGTTAAAACGCCACCTTTCCATCAAGTTTGGCTAGCATTTTTTTACCCACCCCTTTTACTTTAGCTAGATCTTCAAGTGATGAGAAATCACCATTTGTTTCTCTATAATCGATAATTGCCTGTGCTTTTTTCTTGCCAACACCTGGTAACTTAATTAACTGTTTTAAATCAGCAGTATTAATATTAACCACGGCTGATTGCATCTGCTCTGATAGCATATCGCTTTGCGCAAAGGTGCTACCCATAGGTAATAAACATAAAGCAGCGGCTAATGAGATGATTTTAATTAATTTCATACTATTTCCTTTTGTGTTCTTACATGAACATTCGTTGATTATTTACACCCAGCACTTTTACATAACGTTGTGGTTACTAAGTACTAACGGTAACAATCACTCCTTGCGACTCCTTTACTGCAACGCGTTATAAAGTGACTTAATAAATAAAGTAGAGTTACTCTTTATTGTCAACCAAGCTGCAGATAAACTAAGGCTAAAGCTTGCAAAACCACGCGCAAGCTTGTACTGTATATAAAAACAGTAATCTAATGATTTAAATTAATCATATTGCCACGTAAGTAAGCAGGAGAAATCATGGCTGTTGTTGTTAAATATGTTGTAGAACGAAACGGAGTCGAGCGCATGACGTTTACTACTAAAAAAGAAGCTGATGCCTATGACAAAATGCTCGATATTGCCGAGTCACTAGAACTCATGCTTGAAAAAGTAGATGTGCCACTAAGTGAACAACAGGTTGAGTCGCTCGCGCTGGAGATTGCAAAAAGTAAAGACGACTTTATGGCCGTACTTAAAGGTGGTAAAGAAGTACCCACTAAAGCTAAAAAAACAAAGTCAGATAACGTTGCGGATATAAAAGATAAAGCAGCGAGTTAGTACTTTCAAAAGCTCAATAGTAATTATTAAAAAACTGAATTCGGTATTCGAATTCAGTTTTTTTATGCCTTTAAATAATAATAGCTAAAGGTCAGCTAAAGCTAATAAAAAATGCCAACCAGTTAAACTGATTGGCATTTATAAAAACCAACACTTTACGTTAGCTAATCAGTTACAATGACGATTCAACTTCATCAAACAGATCAGTAATTTCTTTTTTCGGTTCAGCTGTCACAAGGCTTCCTACCACAATAGCAATACTCGCTAAAATGAAGCCTGGGACGATTTCATAAATTACACTGCTTAAGCTCTCACCATTAATGGTAATAGGCGCATAAATCCATACAAGCACTGTTAAAGCACCAACAACCATACCGCTAATAGCCCCTTTTAAGTTCATACGTTTCCAGTAAAGGCTAAACAAGACAAGTGGACCAAATGCAGCACCAAAACCAGCCCATGCGTTACTAACTAAATCAAGTATTGAACTATTACGGTCATACGCTAGGTAAATAGCAAATAACGCAACCAGTATTACGCTAATACGCCCTACTAACACCAGCTCAGTTTGCGAGGCATCGCGGTTTAAGTAAATCTTGTAGAAGTCTTCAGTAAGCGAGCTTGAACACACCAATAATTGCGATGAAATCGTACTCATAATCGCAGCTAAAATAGCAGCCAGTAGGAAACCAGCAATTAATGGGTGGAAAATAAGTTCAGCTAATACTAAGAAAATGGTCTCTTTATCGGCAATTGGCATTTGGTTTTCAATCATAAAGGCAGCACCAAATAAACCGGTAAATACCGCACCAATCGCAGATAGTGTCATCCAAGACATTCCAATACGACGCATAGTTGGCATTTCTTTTACTGAGCGAATAGACATAAAGCGAACAATAATATGTGGCTGACCAAAGTAGCCTAAGCCCCAAGCCATCGCTGAAATAATAGCAATGGTAGAACCACCAGCAAACCAATCAAGCATATTCAATGAATGGATTTCACTGGCTTTTGGTGAACTTAACAACTGCTGGTAATTTGCATTTGCTAAAGTATCCATAAATGGCTGATCAAGCATCATATAAGTAGCGATAGGTACTGCAAGCAAGGAGATAAACATAATACAACCTTGCACGAAGTCTGTTAGGCTAACCGCTAAAAAGCCACCAAATAAGGTGTAAACAACAACCACACCTGTGGTGATGTATAAGCCCATTTCGTAGCTCATTTGAAATGAGTTTTCAAATAACTTACCACCGGCAACAACACCCGATGAAGTGTATAAGGTAAAGAAAACAATAATTACTATTGCAGAGATAACACGTAGTATATTTTTGTTGTCATCAAAACGGTTTGCAAAGTAATCAGGAATAGTAATGGAGTCATTGGCTTTTTCAGTATAAACACGCAGCCTTGGGGCGACCAGAAAATAGTTTGCCCATGCACCTAATACTAAACCAATTGCAATCCAAACTTTACTCAACCCAAATAAATACATTGCACCAGGTAGGCCCATTAATAACCAACCACTCATGTCTGATGCACCCGCTGATAAGGCCGCAACACTGGGGGCTAAATTACGACCACCTAGCATATACCCTGAAATATCACTGGTAGATTGCTTATATGCGTATAGCCCTATTCCTAGCATTACAATAAAGTACAATGCCAGTGAAATAATCATTCCTGTTTCCAAATTCGCCTCCACTTAAAAAAGTAATAACAGGCTTGTAATCCAAATAATGACTCTTGAGATTTTATAATTAAGACAGTATTGGAATAAAAGCTTTCTAGCCAACTATAACACGGTAATTGCTAATAACTCCAACCCGCTAATTTAAGTAGATAAAAAACCATCTATTCGCTCGCTTTTAAAACAAATAGAATTAAAAACAATGAGTTTAGATTAATAAAAATCACCTAAGCCATGATATTTTATTAATAATAATTCATTTTACCGATGCTATTTTGAATGTTTTCCAATATATTATTACAATGTTAATCAATTTCTACTGTTTCGGAATCTTGTATGTATTTTTACGCTGCTCGCCAACCTATTTTAGATCGCAATAAGGAACTAATTGGCTACGAGCTTTTATTTCGTGATGGAGTAGATAACGTATTTCCGAACATTGACGGCGACGAAGCAACGTCTCGACTGATTGAGGGCAGCCAGTTTAATTTTGGTCTTGAAGATTTCACCGATAATAAACCCGCTTATATTAACTTTACTTTAGACACCTTATTAAAAGGCTACCCCACGCTGTTAGACAAAAACGGAGTTGTGATTGAAATACTCGAAACCGTTCAGCCAGGAAAACGTCTGCTAGCAATAGTTAAAGACCTAAAAGAGAAAGGGTATACACTCGCCCTAGATGACTATGTCCATCAACCGGTATGGCGTCACTTTTATCCGTTTATTGATATCATTAAAGTTGACTTTTTAACGTGCGATATGGAAACCGTTAAAACGATCATTAAGGACTTAAAACCTTACCCACATATCAAATTACTTGCAGAAAAAGTTGAAACTTACGCGCTTTACAATCAAGCTTTTGAACTAGGTTTTGAATACTTTCAAGGCTTTTTCTTTTCAAAACCAGAAATGGTGCAAAGCAAGGCGTTACCGCCATCGGGCATGGCATTGGCTGAGCTACTCTATGAAACATCCAGCGTAGAAATGGATCTTAAAAAAATCACCGATGTATTTGAGCGTGATGTCAACTTATCGTATAAGCTGCTACGCTACTCAAATTCGGCAGCATTTGCTCGCCGCTCTGAAATAAACACTATAAAACAAGCGCTTATTGTATTGGGCGCGGCTGAAATAAAAAAACTACTCTCTTTATTATTTGCCGCACAAGTCTCTGCAGACAAACCTCTGGAGCTTATTAGGTTGTCGCTAACACGCGCGCGTTTTTGTGAGCTTTTAGCAATTTCACATGGCAAACTTAGAGATACAGGAATAGCATTTTTAACCGGCATGATGTCGCTTATGGATGCCATACTAGATGAAGAGATGGACAGTGTAATGCTTAAACTACCGCTTTCAAATGAGATAAAAGCGGCATTGTTAAACAATGAAGGGCTGCTTGCTGAGTATTTAAACTTAGTAACCCTCTATGAGCAGGGTAACTGGCACGCTGCTAACGATAAAGCCCAACAGCTTAACTTAGGTGATGATGTGCCTGATGCTTACCACGAAGCACTTAATTGGGTTAGTGAACAAATGCAGATAATGATTGATAATTAAAGCGCTCATTAGGGTCTGTTGACCTTTCAAGGTTAAATTTTCAGCAGTCTATTTGGTATTTAGGCAAGGCAGAGCCTATGTGGTGTGGTTATTCCCCATAAATAGGCGATAACGCAGCATCAATGCCA
>NZ_JASDDA010000053.1:0-25090 GCF_030407645.1 Pseudoalteromonas sp. APC 3495
CGTTGCGACGTTGTCGCTAGGGATGCGTATAATACATCCTTTATTTTTCGAGTCAACACTTAATTTTAAACTTTCTTTCGATGATTTAAATTTAAGTTTTACTTAACTCTCTGAGTAGCTCATGCCTCGCTATGCGTTGCCGTTCCCCGTCTCAGTGGGGTCGCATTATAGGGAGATCCGAAAACAGATCAACCTTTTTTTTAGATCTTTTTACCGTTTGCTTAAGTTTCAAACAAACGAGGCTAAAATAGTAAAGAAACGCCTTACTATCGGTTGTTTTTTACACTCTTATTAACTATTTGCTATAAATTTCATTGCTATGTTCAATTAAGACGTTAAGATAGCAAGTTCACAATGTTAAATTAATGTTTATTTCCTGTTTATTGGTAGATCAAAAATGAAATTACCCGATCAAAAATCTTTTATCTTCGCAGTTATTCTTGCTGTTGTTGGTTTTGTTATCGTTAAGTTTGCGCTTGCAAGCCTAGCATTAGACCCTGCACTTCTATTCGGTGCCGGTTTATTAATTGGTGGACTTGTTATTGCTGCAATGTCATCAGTAAGTACAGAAGAAGCCGAAGTAAAAACAAAAACACTTTATGTTGGCAATCTTCCTTATCGCGCAAATGAAGGTGTAGTTCGTACTTTATTTGAAGAGCAAGGCAAAGTATTTAACGTTCGTTTGTTAAAAGATAAAAATACTGGCAAGCGTCGCGGTTTTGGCTTTGTTGAAATGGCACAAGCAGATGCTGATAATGCGATTGCTAAGCTAAACGATAGTGAGTTCCAACAACGTACTTTGAAAGTACGTGAAGCAAAACAAAAACAAGAAGATGATTCTAACTCTTATCGTTCAGAGTCGGATCAAACAGTGTAACTTGCTTAACCGCTAGTTTATCACTACATACATCAGCCGTTGCATAATAGTGCAGCGGCTTTTTTATGCCTGCTTGATTATTACTTAATTTGAGTAAAGAACTAACTCGCTTAGCAATGGCCGCACCAGAGTCTAATAACTGTACTTGCGTATTAAAGTAATCACTAATTGGTTTAGCTAAAATAGGAAAGTGAGTACAGCCTAATACCAGCACATCTATATCGTTATTAATATTTAATCGGTCTAACTCAGTGTGCAACTTATCGATATCTAAGTGCTGGGTAAAAAAGAGAGTCTCTGCTAAAGTAACCAGTTCAACACTACTATATAAACTTGTGGTTATCGATGATGCATGTTCTTTTATAAGTGCATCAGTATACGGGCTTGATACCGTTGCGGGAGTTGCCAATAAACCTATATGCTTTGATTGCGTTAATTGCGCTGCGGGTTTAATTGCAGGTACTACCCCAACAATAGGAATATCGGTAATTTGACGTACCGAACTTAACGCTGATGTTGAGGCGGTATTGCAGGCTATAACAATTAAGTCGACATTTAGTGACTCATCTTTAATAAATTGAATCAATCCACATAGGCGATTAATGATGGTTTGTTGCGACTGTGCGCCATATGGCAATAATGCATTATCCATAAAATAGCTGTATTGAGCATGAGGAATGCTTTGCTGAATATGCTCAAGCACGGTGGTTCCACCTATACCTGAATCAAATACCATGATGTGCGCTGACAAACTACCATTCCTACTCTTTACTAAGAACGGCAGTTTGCCATGTGGCTTTTGTAAAAGAAAGTAGTTTTACTCAGTGCCTAGCTTTGCAGTAGCGGCGTTTAATTTATCTAAGTTTTCAAACATGGTGTTAGTGTAATCAACCAGTTTATCTATTTCTTGTTGATCTTGATTTAGCCATTGAATGATACCTGATAGCTGACTTTCTAATCCTAGGGTTTGCGCTTTAGAGTAAGCCGATTTTAGATCATCATTAAAAGGGGCAACAGTTTCGGCAATGGCTTTTTCTGATGTTGGCTTAATTTGTTCATACTCTTTAATGGCAGCAACGGTTTTGCTTTGACGTAAGTCCATTGAGAATGCCACCAGCTGTTCATTCCCTAAACTGAGTTCTTGGGCTTGTTCAAATGCTTTGTCTAAATCGCCACTGAAAAAGGTTTTACTTACATCTTGTAACTCTGCCATTAAATCATTTATGGCTTGCTGCTCGTCTTCATTAAGCTCACCGTTTACTGACATCGAGAAAGAGAGCTCACGGGATTCAGAAAATTGCGTACTAAATGATTGTGAATCATCTGTTTTTTGATAGCGACTAGATGATTGCGATTGATAAGCATCTGCAAAGCTAATACTCACCTCATCACCTTCTGCTGTGGTGAATGTGTAATCAGCACTATTGCTTAAACTTACATATTGCGCCTGACTTACAGTTACGCTTGCAGGTTGTGGGTTAAATAAGTTCTGCTCAAATTTGTCGAGACCACTAAAGATACTCTCTTTTGACTTATCAATACCCTCTTCAAGTTCTTGATTAAATACGCCCATGCCTTTTAATTCATCCACAGCCTCATCAACACCCGTCTGCACTCCTTTACGTGCCTGGCTAAGTATATCTTGTAGTTTCTCATCATTAGCACCATTGGCTTTGGCTTTATTTACCGAGCTTGTTACAAAGTCTAAAACATTTTTAACGACTTCATTAAAATCAAACAGTGGTTTGTCTTTTTTGGTTTCAGCGACCGGCAAACCTAGTTCTTTTGCCATTTTGTCACCTAATACGGCAGCAGCCAGTTCTTTTCCTCGTTGCTGATAACTAGTTGGTGGCGAGTCTATTTTAGGCTGTGGCATTGCTTGTTTAGTATTGTATTTATTAGCATTACTGTTTGGAACAAAACTAAAGTTACCTATTTTCATGAGAAGACTCCTATTTAGACTTACCCTTATATCGGCCAAGTAAGCCTATACTGTAGTAAAATGCTCAAAAAAAGCTCACTATATTTGATCAAAACTAGACAAATACGCTTCGCTCCCTACAATAGCGCCGATAAACAGATCTCAACGATAAGGTTATACCGTTAATGGCAGTTATAAATATAGATACCACGCAGTACGATGCACAATTAAATGAAAAAGAGCAGCGTATTACAGAGCAATTTCAACGTTTCGGTGTAAAACAGTTAGAAGTATTTAGCTCTGAGCCCATTAACTACCGCCAACGTGCAGAATTTAGAGTATGGCACGATGGTGACGATCTGTTTCATATTATGTTTGATCAACAAACAAAAGATAAAATACGTGTTGATACCTTTGACCCTGCAGCTCCTTTAGTAGGTGAAATTATGCAGGTGATGATTGAAAATTTAAAAGGCTGCGAAGTACTACGTCGTAAATTATTTCAAATAGATTATTTATCAACCCTCAGTGGTGAAATTTTAGTGAGCTTGCTATATCACAAGCCACTTGATGAACACTGGTTAACTGAGATCAATGCCTTAAAGGAAAAGCTAAGCAGCCAATACAAAATTGACTTTATTGGCCGTGCACGTAAGCAAAAAGAAAAATTGGGCGATGACTTTGTTACTGAGCGCTTAATGGTGAATGGCCAAGAGCTAATCTATCAACAGGTAGAAAATAGCTTTACTCAGCCTAATGCGAAGGTGAATATTAAAATGTTAGAGTGGGCACAAGAGTTATGTAAACCACTAAACAATGATTTACTAGAGCTGTATTGTGGTAATGGAAACTTTTCTATTGCACTTGCTAGTTCATTTAATAAAGTGCTGGCGACGGAAATATCAAAATCGTCGGTGCATTCAGCGCAATATAATATTGCTCAAAACCAAGTAACTAACTTAGATATTATTCGCATGTCGAGCGAAGAGTTTACTCAGGCAATGAAAGGCGAGCGTACTTTCTCTCGCTTAGATGGCATTGACTTGAGTAGTTACAACTGCCAAACCATCTTAGTCGACCCGCCTAGAGCAGGCATGGACACGCTTACGTGTGACTTAGTGGCTAATTATGAAAATATTATTTATATCTCATGTAACCCAGACACATTAGAGCGTGACCTTGAACACTTAACGCAAACCCACGAGGTTAAGCGCTTTGCAATATTTGATCAGTTCCCTTATACACACCACATTGAATCTGGTGTGTTTTTACAACGTAAATAAAAAAAGCATTAAACAGCGCACGTTGTAAGAATAAAAAAAGCTCCTTAAGGAGCTTTTTTATTTAACCAAACTACTTATTTATTTGCTAAGTAATTAATGAGTGCGCTTACATCTTCTGGCGATGAAATGCCTGACTCACCACCTAAGTTAAGCTTGTATTTACCATTAACGATAAACGTAGGAACGCCACGAAGTGCCCCTTTGCCTTTAAAGTAATCTTGGTCACGTTTCATTTTAGAGCTAAGTGTACGTACCGAGAAGCTTTCAAATAATTTATCAAACTTGTCGCCATCTACGCCTTGAGCTAAAAATACATCTTTTACATCTGCAAGCTCATTAAAACGAGCGCGCTTTGCATGGATATGATCAAACATCGCTGAAATAATTTTATCTTTTTGAGGTAGTACTTCAGCTGTAGCTAATGCTTGGCTGATCATGGTTTGATGTTCTGGGTCACGTACACCCACAAAATCTACATGGCTTTTCTTAAACTTTACGTTTTTATCTAGCTTAGGTTTGATCTCGGCCAGCAGTGGTTCCATGTTATTACATGCAGGACAGTAAAAAGAGAAAAACTCTTTTACTTCTGGTTTTCTGGTTGCACGATCAGAGACGACATCATAATGCACGCCCTCTTCGTAAGTGGCAGCAAAACTGGTTGCAGCTAAAGGGAGTAATACAGCAAGTAACCCTGCTTTAACTAATTTGATCATTATTGTGGTGCTCCAAAAATTATAGTTTTAGTAAAAAGCTAATTAACTCATCAAGTTCTTGTTGGCTCTTGATTGTATTAATATTGATTTTGTATTTGTCATTTACGATAAATGTAGGCACGCCAGTTAATGCACCAAGTTCAGAATATTTATTCTGCTTATCTTGCATGGCACGTTCAGCTGCTATGATAGGCAAACTAGCGATGTCGTTATCAAATGTCGCGTTATCAATTGCATTAAGCTCTAATAACTTTTTAACGTCTTTAATTTCAGTTAATGGCGCACGTTGTATATGAATGCTTTTAAAAATTTGCGCTGTTACCGCTTCAGCTTGACCGTGTTTCTTTGCGATTAAGTAAGCAAAGCTTAAATTACTTTGCGCTTGTGGTGAAACGCCTCCCAAAAAGTTGACATGATTTTTTACAAATTCAGCCCCTTCAGGTAAGTTTTCTGCAATCCCTTTGGCTACCGGCTCAAATTTAAAACAATGTGGGCAATAGAAAGAGAAAAACTCGGTTACATTCGGGGTTTTACTTTTTTCAACATCAATTACAGTGTATTGATTACCCGCTTCAAAGTTGGCAGCTAATGCTGCGAAAGGTAAACATAGGATCAGTAAACTTAGTTTTAATTTTTTAAGCATGAATATCTCGTTATACTTCTTTTTAAATAAAAATATTATGGCAATAATTTTAACGGGGCTTCTTGCAAAGCTGCAAACTGCTCTTTAAGCGCTAAAATTTGTTGCTCCCAGTATTTGTCATCTGCAAACCATGAAAAGTTCCGTACAAAAGCAGGATCACTCCAACGTTTTGCAACCCACCCCATGTAATGAATCATACGCATAGCCCGAAGCGGTTCGATCAGCTTAAGTTGTGAGTGATCAAAATCGCAAAACTCTTCATATGCATTCACTAAAGTGTCTAACTGTAACAGCTGTGTTTGTCGATCGCCACTGAGCATCATCCATAAATCTTGAATTGCAGGACCTTGACGGCTATCGTCTAAATCAACAAACATTAATGCATCTCCTGCCCATAGGATATTACCAGCATGGCAGTCACCATGTAAGCGAATGCCTTCTACATTTTTATATTGCTGTTGAGTTTGAGCAATGACTAAATCTAAAATAGTGTAAAAGGAAGTCTCTAATCCCATAGGGACTAACTTACTTTTTTGTAAATGAACTTTAGCTGTATCTAAATATTCATCACAGGTAACGGTCGGTCTTTGGGTAAAGGGTTTCGTTTTGGCTACTTGATGCATACGACCGATTAAACGCCCGAGTACATCGAGTTGATCTAAATTGTCCACCTCAAATAAACGCCCGCCTACACTTGGGAACAAAGTAAACAAATACCCTTGATGTTCAAACAAGCTTTGCCCATTGTGTTTTATTGGCGCCACCACCGGTACTTCGGCGGCAGCTAGTTCAAAAGCAAAGTCATGCTCTTCTTGAATTTGCGCTTTGCTCCAGCGCTCAGGGCGATAAAACTTAACGACGTAACGCTTTGCACCCTCGGCCACAAATTGATACACCCGATTCTCGTAGCTATTTAGCGCTAACAACCCTGACTCAGCATAAATATCCACGCTTTCTATGGCATCCAAAATAAGATCTGGGGTTAAGTCAATAAAGCTAAATTTACTCATATACTTCTTATATAAAAAGAAAAGCGGGAATATCCCGCTTTTTTGTTAATAACAGTGCTCGTTTGCCTTTAATAAAGCGACTTATCGTGCTTTAAAAAAGTTGCTTGGCTGCGATATTTTATTATCGGGCTCGTTTATTGGCGACAACACAAAGTTAAACTCGGTCATTGGCGCTTTTAAATCATAAGGATCCATTACCAGTGATAGCGGTACATTATGCGATTCACCAGCGTTTACTGTAAAGGTAGTATCACCTAAGTATTTATAATTATCTAACCCCGTTACATCAATAGAGAACGTTTGCTCGTATTGTGCTTTGTTAATCACTTTTAAGGTGTAGGTGTTTTCAACTAAACCATTAAAATCGACACGATACAACTGGTTGCGGTCGCGAATAATATCAAAGTCCATGGTTTTACGCATGGCGATATTAGCAACCAGCGCACCGGTAAGTAAGATTAAAATAACACTGTAACCAATCAGCTTTGGACGCAGCGGATGGGTTTTATTCTCTGGTGTTTCTAAATTACGCTCGGTGGTGTAAGAGATAAGGCCTCGAGGGTAATTCATTTTATCCATTACGCCGTCACAGGCATCAATACAAGCGCCACAGTTTATGCACTCATATTGCAAACCATTACGAATATCAATCCCGGTTGGGCAAACCTGCACACACAAGTTACAGTCAATACAGTCACCTAAACCTAACTCTTTAGGGTTTTGTTTACGAGAACGTGGTCCTCGGTTTTCACCACGAGTTTCATCATAGCTTACAGTAAAAGTGTCTTTATCAAACATTGCTGACTGAAAACGTGAATACGGGCATATATGTAAACACATAATTTCTCGCATCCACCCAGCGTTACCATAAGTACAAATAGTAAATACAATGATACTAACTAAGGCATAACCGCCCACATTAAAAGTAACAAATTCAGGCAGTAGTTCGCGAATAGGCGTGAAGTAACCAACAAACGTTAACGCAGTATATAAAGAAAATAATACCCAACTAGTGTGCTTAGCTGTTTTACGCCAGAACTTGTCAAAATCCATCGGCCGTTGATCTAACTTTTTACGTTGGTTAGCGCTGCCCTCAAACTTTTCTTCAAACCAAATAAAAATGAAGGTCCATACTGTTTGCGGACATGTATAGCCACACCACACTCGACCATAAAAAGTGGTAACCAGAAATAGGGCAAACGCCGCTAGCATAAATATAAATGCAAGAATGGTGAAGTCTTGTGGCCACAGGGTTAAGCCAAAAATATTAAATTTTTGCTCCATTAGCTCAAATAAAACAGCTTGTTGACCGTTAAAGTTGATCCATGGCAATAACATAAACGCCAGCATGCCTAAAAAGCCAATACGTTGTCTTAGTAATTGATGAAGCCCTGAAACAGCACGCACATAAATACGGTTGCGTGGGTTAAATCTATCTTCTTGACGGCTCAGATCGGGTTTTTGGATCTTAACCTCTGTTGGTATGTTTTTTACTTTAATTTGCTTATCCATTGAAGTTCCTCAACGCCGCTAGGAAATAAAAATTCAGCAATCTTTTTGTACTTTTCGCCTAAGTGTAGCAACTTACATGCTAAACATAATACGCTTTAGGTCGCACTTGTATACTTTCAGATATTTCAGAAATATCTAATTACTCCTCTTATTATACGCATATTGGCTAAAATTACTGACTAGATTGCTAATAATTTATTCAACTTGTGACTTGCTTTTAAGGTGTATTTTATTACACTTGCCGGCTACTAACGTGTTGTTTGGATCAAGGTTTGTGTATTTATGAAGAAATTTTTTATACTAGTGGTTGTGATCCTAGCATTTTTTACCATTGATCACCCCTTGGTAAAAGAGCCTCGTGAGCGCTTACTCGGTGATGGTATAGGCTTGTTAAGCAGCACAACTAAAGTCGATCGTTTTCCTGTCGCAACCATGACAAGAAACAAAATTAATAAACAGTTAGCACTTTCAAGATCCGAAGAAGACTATATTGATAAAACCTTTACCAATGATGAGTCAGTAAAGTTGTTTGAACTACGCTATTGTCGTCAAGGCGATCTAAACCTTTACTTTTATTCAGAACGTTTAACAACGGTATGTCGCATTATCAAAGAGTCATTAGCGCAAGCGAGAGTGAAATAATGGATTTTTCTGGATTAAATAAAAAAGCAAGTAACTCATTTCACAAGCACCGCACTATGCTTAAGCAGTTGGCACAAGGTAAAACACTTAAATGTGAGCATTGCCAAGGTGTATTAACGTTAAATTTAGCCACCAGCGAACCTGGTAAGGGAGTAATACAGTGCAAACAAGGTTGCACTGATATTGAATTAGAGATTGGCGCTTAAGGCTTTACCTACTTATTCATCCCACCCTTCATCGGTATACAAACCACTATTAAGCGCGACAATTTCTATAAGTTCAGCAAAACCTAACGCAAAGTCGCCCATTAATTCATACTGCTGCGCACACAAATGTAATTCATCGATATTATTTTGCTGTGCAATCTGTGCAATCGTTGGTTTATCTAATGCAAAAAAGCTAAGAGTCGCCTGTGCGCTTTCAAGCGCTTGCTTGTATTGAATATCTAGTTGCTCACTTTGGAGTAACTTATGAGTATACGTTTGGCTTGCAGTTAAAAAACCTGCAGACCACTGCTGACAAAACTCAAGGTCAAACTCAACGGGTAACTTATAATCAAGTTCAAATACTTGTTCACTTACTTGATGATGTAATGCCATAAACAAAAACAACATGTCTTCATCAAGGTCATTGGCGGTATTAGGTAGAATTTGCTCTAACCATTGATGTACTTCTAATGGCTCAGGTGAACAAATAGTGCCAAATAAATAACCTTGGCTTTGAATAAGGCTCATAGCGCCGGGCTGGGTAGTTAAAAACTCGCTGAGCAGTTTGGCGTGCTGCTCAGTAAACTGAGGTATTTGCATTAAAACTCTTTTTTATAAAATATTAAAATTTAAGTGGATACCGACCTTGGTTATCTGGTCTACCTAAAAACTTCACCGCGTCATGAACTTCTTTCGGTAAAGTGAGATCAGGTTTAACATATCCCGCTACTTTAAAATCAAAATTGGCTTTTAGTGTAGCATCAGCCTCTAACCCTAATCTATTATTTGGCTCGATAAGTATGGCTACATCGCCCGACTTACAACTTAACTTACCGCTTAAATCGCCTATATTAAACCAACCAGTTAGCCCTTGCACATCAATATCAGGGCTGGCTATTTCACCTTGTAATGATTGGCAATAAGGAGCGCCTGAAACGTACTCATCGAGCTCTAAAATAACGCGTCCTTTAGCAGTAACCGGTAACGGTAAATCAATGCGCTGCATAGCGCGCTCAACCGTTGAACGCACTACAGTATCAGTTATTCTAAGTTCATCATTTGTGAGAGAATAACTAATATCTGCATACCCAGAAATGTCATCACGTTCGCGAGGATTACCAAAACGTAAGTTAGTATTTACTTGAGCTTTAAAGATTGACCAGCCTGATATATCCCAACGTACATTATTCAACTGTTCACCTTGAAAGCGAAGCTGCATTATTTGACCTTGCCATAGCGTACCAAAAGTTTGCCCTACCTCTAACTGCGCAGGTAAGTAAGGTTTAGCAAAATTTAAAGCCACTGCAGCGGGCAATTTAATAACGCTAAAAACAAGAAAGCTAATTACAAAAACGATGGATAAAATTATTATTTTTTTCATTAACTACTTCTCTAATACTAAACGGCTAACGCGTACATAACCGGATTTATCATCTTGGCTTAAATCTAAATTTTCTACGCTTAAACCATGCTGATTAACCAGCTCGTCAATCCATTGGATTAATTGATTAAACTCCACTGAGTCGAGTGTTAAACGAAGTGAATTATCATTTGGCTGCATTTTACTAATATTAATGCTGTAACGACCGCGCGTATTATTCACTATTTGGCTGAGGTTTTGATTGCTCACCGCTTGCGCTTTACCTGCTGCTTTAAGTTTAACGATACTGTCGTCTACCCATGCTAGCAATTCTTGTTGTTTTATTTGTGATTGTTGCGCATTTTCTATTGCCGTATTTAAGGGTCTAAATATACCCATTACCAAAACAAAAATAATAAATACACCACCCGCAACCATTATTAAGTGCTGCTCTTGTTCTTTTAATGAACCCCAATATTTCATGAACTGCTGTTTCATTGTGCACCTCGCAGTCTAATTTCGCCGACGATATAATCACCATCATTATTTAACGACCCCTGCTCAACAGTCACACCTTGCTGCTCAAGAATGGCTTTAACCTTACCAAAGGTTTGAAAGTCTTTTGCACGAGCACGAATACGTAATTCATTACGGCGCTTATCAAAACGTAAGGTTTGCGGTGTAAATTCGCTCACTTGTGAAAATACACTCACCAGCTTGCTGGTTAAATCTAAAAAGCCAGCATCGCTCGTACCTTGTACTTTATCCAGTGCTCCCTGTATTTGATTTTTAATTAAGTGAGGGCGCACCCGCGTGCCTGGAAAGGCTTTTTGAAATCGCTCTACTACTTGTGATTTAGCTACCTCAAGCTGCGAATTAAGCTGATGTAATTCAACCGCTTTAATAGCCACACTCGATAGCAAAGCAATAACACTAATTATGGTGGCACTTTTCCAGTAACCCCACCATAAAGCCGTTTTCTTTTTAATCGTGTAAGGCCCTTGACGCAAATTAAATTTAAGCTGATCTAGCTGCTTAGCAAATAATGCTAACGGCAGCTCATAGTCACTGGTTTGCGGATGCAAGGTAAGCGTTTCGGGAAATTGCTCTGCAGGGCTGTAATGTTTTATATCAGGGTTACCTAAAGCCGTTAGATATTCCTTTAACCAGCTGCTTTCAACCGCACCGATATGCCAGTCACCTTTTTTAAATAGCCATTGCTTGTTGAGCTCAATTGCCGCTACACAAGGCTCTTCTGCACTGGGCAATAACAAGCCATCCGGCACTATTTTATGAGCAGTGAGCTGGTGTTGCTCAAACACCTCTAACCAGTGCTCAAACCAATCACGGTTCGTTAGCGCAATCTTAATTGCATGCTGCTCATCAACCATAGTTGGCTCCCCAAGCGCGATATAAACGTCGTCTATATCACATGCAAGATCTTCTTCGAGCATATAGGGCAATGCTTGCTCTAATTTACGGCTCCACTTTGTTGGCAGTGTCACCGTTTTTAATTGCACTTGGTCACATGGTAAAAGTACCACAAGTTCTCGGGTTAATGCTTTTTCAGTTAGTTCACTTAACTGATTGGCATTTTGTAGCTCGCCACTGGCTATTATTTCTTGTTCTTGTGGTGAGTATATTAACCAGTTAAGTAAATCTTGCTCGGTTTGACCCGTGCGGATCAACAGTATCTCTGTCACTGTACGCCTCCAAATTTTCGCGCCAGTATCGTTACCTCGCCATTGCTGGCATACAGTAATGTGGTCATCGAAAAACGCAAATCAACAAATTTTGCCTGCGTTTGTAATTTAAAATATTCACTTTTTAAACTAAAAAGCTTTTCTACTGCTTTGATATTTTTGCCGCCTTGTTGTTTAACAGACTCAAAAAACTCTTCAATATTATCAAAGCCATTTTCAGGTCGCGCTGCAATTACCGCTTGAGCACCCGAAACACTCAGTTCGTCTATTAGGCCACTGAGCAATAAAGCTTGCTCTTCAGTGACTGTATTAACATTAATTGAAAGTAACGTACTACCTGGGATCACACAGACAAAAGGCAGCACTTTTTCCATCACTAAAGGGTTAAAGCCTTTAATTAAACGCAGTTCAGATACCGAAGCAAATAGGCTATTAGCCGTCATATATGGAAACTGACGCGATAAATACTCCCCCTCTTCGGCACCAGAGCGATAGGTTATACTGTTCTCATCAAGCCAATCAAACACACTGTCGGCCATCCCTTCTTCTGATTCATCACTGGGTAAATCATCTATATTTTCTAAAATAGCAAACAACGCTTTATGTGCTGGGTTAGTTTTATTACCGCTATTTGGGTCTGGCTCAACCCCAAGCGCGTTTAAATTTAAACACGCTTGTAAATCAGTCAACTGGCCGCTTAAAGTGCCGTTCTCAACAGGGTACTTTACATCGCCTTGCTTTGCCCAGGGCTGCGCTAATGTGGTTTTTTCAGGATCGTCTTTTTTACTTTGAATTAAACCTTTAATTGCTAGCTCTTCAGCACCATAGGCATACCATTTCGCTTGTTGCTGACTTTGTAAATTGGTACTTCTTTGTACTTGCACCATTAAATTAGCACTCATTTCAACGGCTAAAATAGCTGCAAGCGCTACAATAAATAACACAATAACCAAAGCCGCGCCGCGCGAAGATTGTTGGTTCATCAAGGCGTACCCCGGCCATTAGGTTGCGACGGGTTAGTCCCCTCAGTTACTGGTTTAGGTAGCTCTTTACCGAGTCCTGGCACTAAAAACACACGCCTGATAGGCTCCGCATCCATTTGCTTTATAGTTACCGCAACGGCTTTGGGTAATGCCTTAATTTGCCAGTCTTCTTGCCACTTACCGCTACCATCTAAAAACTCAAATTTAAGCTCTTCGACTGCGGCTAAAATAACTTGGCTACGAGGCTCCATATTATCGAGTTGATCGACATAAATGCGATATACGCGTTCTAACTTGTCATCAATGACGCGATAACCAACAGCTTGTAACTCTGAGCGAGGGAGTAAGTTAATGGGATTCATCCAACCATCACGTACAAAGGCAATACCGTCAAGCTGGCTTTCTAAAATGTAGCGTCCAGCAAGTAAATATCCCTCTTGAAAATCTCCAGCTTCATTACGTACTTGGCGTTTAGTCATTTGGCTAAAGTCTTGATCCATCAATCTAAATGCAGTTTGTAAGCCATTTAGTTCAGCAATTTTTTCATCTGATGCTTGTTTAGCTCGCGTTGTGGTATCAAGTATTTGGTGGGTGGCCATAATCACAAACGCCAACACACCCAGTGCCACCATCACTTCTAATAATGTAAAACCGCGCTGCTTCACTTAAGGCTTACCTTTATTTAAGTAAGTGCTTAACTCATAAATTGAATTTTCGTACTTATCATCCGTAAACACATTAATAGTGACTTTTACAAAGCTCTTGTCGGCAGTGGGCACAACATCTTGGCGCCAAAACCATTCAATACCCGCCATCATCTCACTGCCGCGGGTACCATTTTTACCTTGCCATTTTTCGCCTTTCGTTCGTTGTTCTACCAATACATTCTCAGCGACCCATGAGCCATACGTTTGTTCTTCAATACTTGATAAGTGATGAATATGCTCACCGGTTGCTTGCATTGCCGCAATACCCGCCATGGCACAAATACTCAGTGCAACTAAGACTTCTAATAATGTAAACCCGTGATATTTTTTCATTATTGGGGCTCTCGACGAAAATCGACTGGGGCTGCAAATTTACCTTCAATAAAGTACACCGGCTCTGACTGATCTTTTAATTCAAGCATGAGCTGAAACGCACTTACATCGGCAGAGGATAAAATAAGCACTTGCGGTACTTTTAACTTTTTAAGCTCTAATAAACTGTCTTCATTGTTACCACTCATTAGCTCACGCCAATTTGACTGCTCTAGTAAGTTATCTTGTGCCCAAGGTAGGTCTTCAAGATTAAGTGTTAATTTAAATTGGGGTTCGATCTCAATTGGCTTAAATAAAGCTTCACGATCAAAGCTAATCCATTTTTCGCCATCAAAAACTAAAAATTCAAGCGTATTTTGCTCAACTAAAAGGCCTAATTCTATTTGATTAAGCACCGCAAATTCCGATGCGGCATTAATGGTGGTATGCAGCCTATTTGCTTGCTTGTCTAACGCTTCTTCAGCGCCGCCATCTAAGCTGTATACCACCATTTTGGTGGCAAAGGCGATGATCACCAATACCACTAAAATTTCTATTAAACTAAAACCATAATGCTTTGCACTCAGGTGCTTAGGGCTTACCTGCATGGCAAGCCCCAATGTATTATGTTTAAGTGCATGGTAAGGTTATTGGTCATTACTGCTTATCTTCATCCCAATTACCAATGTCATCTTCGGTGGCTGGTTCGCCATCTGGACCCATCGAAAAGATGTCAAATTTACCTATTTCTCCAGGGCTGATTAATTGATAATTATTACCCCATGGATCTTCTGGTAACTTGCTAATAAAGCCACCATCAGGAAAACGCTTTGGAATGGGCTCAATACTGGTTTTAGTAACTAATGCCTCTAAACCCTGCTCTGTACTTGGGTAGCTTTTATTTTTAAGCTTGTACAAACTCATCGCATCTTCTAACTGCTGAATATCTAAATGCGCTTTATCAATAGCCGCTTCTTCTTGCTGGCCCATAATATTAGGTGCCACAATCGACATGATCATGCCGATGATAACCAGTACCACCATGACTTCTAATAAAGAAAAACCTGATTGTTTATTCACGTTATTACCTCGTTATTCTAAAAACACTAAGCAAAAATGATTTGTTTAAATCATTAATATAAAAAATACTTAAAGACCTACGGCCTTGTTCATTGCCATAATTGGCTGCAAAATTGCCATTACTATGAAAAGCACAATCACTGCCATAGAGGCAATCATTGCCGGTTCCAATAATTTTAATGATACATTAACCATACTTTCAAACTCGCGATCTTGATTGTTAGCAGCACGCTCTAACATTTGCTCAAGTTCACCGGACTTTTCACCACTGGCTATCATATGTAGCATCATTGGTGGAAACAACTTAGTTTGCTGTAGTGAAGCACGAAGACTCGCCCCTTCACTGACTCTTTCTGCGGCATCTGCCACTGCTTGCTTTATTTTTTCGTTAACCAACACCCCACCTGAAATACGCATTCCTTCAAGTAGCGGCACTGAGCTTGACGATAAAATACTTAATGTACGGGCAAAGCGCGCCGTGTTAATACCTCTAGCAACCTTACCTATGCCTGGCATATGTAATACTTTTGCATCCCACCAAAACCGTACTTTAGGTTTTTTAAGTGCGTATTTAATTCCAATAGCAATCGCCGTGATCGCTAATAAACTAACAAACCAATAATTTTGTACAAAATGACTACCCGCCATGACCCATTCGGTTGTCCAAGGTAATACTTGTTTGGTTTTTTCAAACGTTTTTAGTATTTTAGGCACCACAGTACCTAATAATACTGAAACAATACCAATAGCGAACACGACCAAAATAATGGGATACACCATCGCTTGCGTAATTTGGCTACGCATGTGTTGGCGTTGCTCGGTGTAATCAGCCAATCTGTTAAGTACTTGATCTAAGTGACCTGACTTTTCACCTGCGGCCACCATTGCACGGTATAAATCGTCAAATACATGCGGAAATTCACTCATCCCATCAGCAAGCGTATACCCTTCCACCACTTTAGAGCGCACAGACATTAACATACGTTTTAGCCGTGGTTTTTCACACTGCTCAGCCACCGCCATCACGGCACCCTCAACGGGTAAGGCTGACTGAATTAGGGTCGCAAGTTGACGTGTAATCAAAGCAAGATCTGACGTTGATATTGTCGGCTTAAATAAAGAGCCTAATAATGGCGCTTTTTGACCTCGAACTTGTTTATCATCTTGAGCAGCTGGCACCACCTCGAGGGGGGTTAGCTTTTGATCACGTAAAAGTTGGCGAACTTGCTTTGCTGTATCCGCTTCTAAAATTCCTTTTTTTTCTTTTCCCCGGCCATCTAATGCGCGGTATTCAAACGCCGCCATAGCTAACCTTCCTCACGCGTTACGCGCAGCACTTCTTCAAGCGTTGTTTTACCTGCAAGCACACGGCTGCAACCATCTTGACGAATACTTGGGCTGCGTTTACGAATATATTTCTCTACGCTTTGCTCACCTTTACCGCTGTGGATCATTTCACGAATGGTTTCGTCGACAACTAATAACTCGTGAATACCAGTACGACCTCGGTAGCCATTAAAGTTACACTCTTCACACCCTACCGCGCGGTAAATCGTCGGTGCATTGTCAAACGATACGCTGAGTAATTCACATTCACGCTCATCTGCAACGTGACCTTCTTTACAGCTATTACATAAGGTACGTACTAAGCGCTGGGATAATACCCCCAGTAATGAAGACGATAATAAGAATGGCTCAACACCCATATCTTCCATACGGGTAATTGCACCTGAGGCGGTATTGGTATGCAATGTAGACATAACTAAGTGACCAGTCAGCGATGCTTGTACACCAATTTGGGCTGTTTCTAAATCTCGTATTTCACCGACCATAACTACATCAGGATCTTGACGTAAAATAGCGCGCAGACCACGGGCAAAAGTCATATCAACCTTGGTATTAACCTGTGTTTGGCCAATGCCAGGAATTTCGTACTCGATTGGATCTTCAACCGTTAGAATATTGCGATCCCGCGAGTTAATTTGGCTCATACCTGCATAAAGCGTGGTACTTTTACCAGAGCCTGTAGGGCCTGTAACTAAGATTATACCGTGAGGCTTACTAATTAAATCAGCAAATAGCTCTCGGTTTTTCGCGGTCATGCCTAAATCTTCAAGGTTTAAACGCGCATTGTTTTTATCAAGCAAACGCAATACGACTCGCTCACCAAAGCTCGATGGCATAGTCGATACACGCACATCTACTGCACGCCCTGCAATACGTAAACTAATACGGCCATCTTGCGGTATACGTTTTTCTGCAATATCGAGTTTGGCCATTACTTTAATACGCGATACCAGCAAAGAGGCTAATTTACGATTAGGTTTTAAAACTTCTTTAAGTACGCCATCCACTCGAAAACGAATAACCAGTTCTTGTTCAAACGTTTCAATGTGGATATCAGATGCGCCTTCCTTAATGGCCTCACTCAACATGGCATTAATGAGTTTGATAATAGGCGCGTCGTCATCACCAGCAAGTAAATCTTCAGTTTGAGGAAGCTCATCAGCTAGTGAGAATAAATCAACCTCGTTACCAATGTCTTCCATCATTTGCTGAGTTTCTGAGCTGTCACGTTGATACGATGCTTCTAGTAATAACTCAAATTTATCATCTTCTAGTTGCTCAAGTGTGAAGCCATGTCCTGCAATGCGGCGCACTTCTAGCAATACATCAATATCCAACTCGCCACGGTAGTAAACAACTCGGTTATCCTTATGTTTACTAAGTAACGCACCCACCCGCCTTGCATATGAAAACGGCAAACGCTTTGCAGGCAGCTCAATTAAATCCTCTTGTTCAAGCATTTCATCGTTGTTATGTGCAGCTGGATGAACAACGTCTTGATTAATATCTTCTATCGCATTAGTCATTGTTACGCTCTTGTGCATTTTGTTTGCGTAAATGCTCTTCGTACGTAGGTGGTAACACTAATTCGTCATTCCACTCAGGTAAAATAGGCGTATCAGACATTGGCATCAAGTTAATGCCATCTTCACGCTTTTTAAATTGCTCACCGCGAATAAAGTTATATTTACTAAAGCTGAGCTTATTCATACTAACGCCATCGCGAATAATGGTCGGTCTAATAAACACGATTAGATTACGTTTTCGCTTTGTTGTATTAGTTGACTTAAACAAGTGGCCTAAAATAGGAATGTCGCCTAATAGTGGCACTTTTGAAACGCTCTCTTGTACATCTTCATCAATCAAGCCGCCCAATACCACCATACCGCCATCATCGGCCATTACAGTAGTTTTAATTGCGCGCTTGTTCACCGAAATATCGACTGCTGTTGCGCCACTAACACTTGAAACTTCTTGCTCTATGGTCAACTGCACCGCTGAACCATCATTAATTTGTGGTGTCACTTTAAGTTTAATACCCACCTCTTGACGCTCAACCGTTTGAAATGGATTTTCATTGTTACTACCTGTTTGTGAACCGGTAATAATAGGCACTTCTTGACCAACTAAAATAGATGCTTCTTCGTTATCCATAGTGGTAATAGATGGAGTCGCTAGGATATTAGAGTTAGTATCGGTTGAAACCGCTTGAACAATTGCGCCCCAGTCGTTTTTTATCACTCCCATGGCTAAACCATTAATACCACCAAGTAATGAGGCTAGTGGGCCGTAGTCACCTTCAGTTGTTTCATCATATTTGGTGACAGTACCTGATTCAGTACCAATGATATTTTTAGTCACCGTTTTATCACGGGCTTGTTCTGCCGCTACGGCTAACGAACCAACAGGTACTGTTGTACCATTATTAAATTGTAGCATCCCACCTTGCTCTGAAATCCATTGCAGGCCAAAGTTAACGCCATCACCTTCCATCACTTCAATAATAATGGCTTCTACTAATACTTGTGCGCGGCGAATATCTAAACGCTCAATAACCGATTCAAGTGAACGCATCGTATCTGGCTGAGCGGTGATCACTAAAGAATTTGAATCAGGATGTGCTTCAATACTCGTGTCGTTTCTATTACTACTACGCGCATTGTTGGTTGCTCCGCCTTTTGAATCCTCTGCCAGCGATTTACTCACACCTTGAAGTACTTTGACTAAATCTTCTGCCTTTGCGTAGTTTAGGTAAAATACTTTGGTATTACCTTGGCTTTCAAGTTCGCCGTCGAGACGTTTAATAAGCTCAATGGCGCGGGTACGAGCTTGACCTTCACCACTCACAATCACGCTATTAGTTCGGCCATCAGCCACAACTTTAGGAATTAAAAACTCAGGAACGCTGCCCTTGCCACTGTCTTTATAAATATTATCAACTACCGATACCACATCATCAGCTGTTGCATATTTAAGTTTTACAATATCAACGCGCTTATCACCCGCTTGGTCAACAGAGCGAATAATTTCTACCAAACGATTAACTGAGGCTGCGTGTCCTGTTAGCATCATCACGTTAGCGGCATTAAAGTTAGCAACATGACCGCCATCTTTTTGGTCACTAAACTGGCGAACCAAAGGGCCTAACTCTTGTACGCTGACATTTTTAACTCGCACAACCCGAGTGATCATCATATCGCCAGCTGCATCGCTGTCCGTTGTAATTAACGGTACATTGGATTTTTTAGCATCTGAACTTTTTTCTATTTTTATAATGTTGTTATCCATTTCAACAGCTGAATAGCCGTAAACTTCTAATACATTTAAAAAGAATTGATAATAAAGTGCCTCATCCATTAACTCATAACTGCGCACATTAACTTTGCCACGCACGTTAGGATCAATAATGATGGTTTTATTAAGGTTTTTGCCTACAATATTAATAAACTCATTAATATCTGTGCCCTTAAAGTTAGCAGCATATTCAACAGCAGCAACCGACATAGAAAGACTTGCCGCTAAAAAAAGTGCCGCATACTTAGCTAACCCTTTTTTAATTTTTTTGAGGTGTAGCACCTGAACCATTATGTTAAAACTCCAAAGCTAAGTTATTGCAGACTAAAAAGTACATCGATTTGCTCACCATCACGCTCTATGGTGATAGTTGCATCGGTACTATTTCGCAGCTCATTCATTGCTGCCATAGCCTGTTTTAAATCAGTTAATTGATAGCCGTTAATTGCCACGGCCAAATCGTTATTTTGTAATCCCATTTGTTTAAATAATTCAGGCTCTTTACCTGGACTCAAACGGTAACCTATAAGTTCCCCATCATTCATAGCTTGGGCAACACGTATGTAATCAAATAATTTACCAGGCTCTTCTAAAAGCTCTTCGCGGGTTTCTATTAATGCTTCTTTTACTTCAAGGTTGGCAGTCGCATCTATCTGCTCTTCACTTTGCGATGAAGGTGCTAACGGCCCCATCTCAGGCTCATCTCGCGCGGCTAGTACCGGCATAGACACCGTTTTGGTAAAGTCGAGCCCATCAAGCATTAAGGTTTCAAAGCGGCCGCTTACATCTAAAATGACACGGTCTGGGAGTATTTGCGATACCTTTGCACGTGTACCTTGAATAACATCTTCAACTAAGTAACTCGCCTGGCGACCTTGCGATTCAATAATGGCCATCCCCGCTTTATCATCATTACTCACAGCAACAATACCGGTTAAATTTATACTTAAGCGCGTTTCAGGGGCATTATTAATAACTTTGGCTTGGGGGGCAGTATTGGTGTTTTTTGTTACATTTACTTTACCAAATAAAAATTGCCCAATAATCGAATCGACAGACTGGTTATTGCCGCCCGTGACTTGACTAGAGTAGCTACTGGGAGCAAGAGGAGTTGTTACTGGGTGCGGCCATAAAAGCCAAACGAGCTTTGATGACAAAAATGCAATATAAACAATAACTAAAACCATAACTAACACGCTTAATTTAGCGTGTGGCAAACGGTTTAATAGCAGTTTAAATTGTTGAACGTGCTGTTCCATAAGTAGTGTTCTTATTTTAATTTATAGCGAAATCACCCAGCCATAGTACCTTTTCATTTTTCATTCAACAAGCACGCTAATATTAAACTTTGTAAACAGATTAATTTATCTTCCTCATTAGTTACAGAATCAAGCTATAACTTCATGGCATACCTATTTCATGGTAATTTAGCTAATAACCGAATTTACTAGAGATGTTCCATGACAAAGAAAGCTAAACTCAACGACAACTCAGAAAACTCGAGCGAACTTAAAGTCAGGTTAGATAAATGGTTATGGGCTGCTCGATTTTATAAGACGCGAGCAATAGCACGCGAAATGGTACAAGGCGGCAAAGTACATTATAATGGTCAACGTAGTAAGGCCAGCAAAATTGTAGAAATTGGCGCAGTTATAAAGCTAGCCCAAGGCGTTGATGAAAAAACTGTCACAGTATTAAATATACTTGAAAAGCGCCAAAGCGCCCCCATTGCACAGACCTTGTATCAAGAATCTGATGCAAGTATTGCTAAGCGTGAAGAAAATACTATCGCACGCAAAAATAACAGCTTCTTTGCACCTCATCCGGTTAAAAAGCCTGATAAAAAGCAAAGACGCGAACTTTTAAAAATGAAATCAAGTTAGGTATAGCCGCTCATGCAACAAGATTTACTTCATCGCTATTTATTCGACAATCTCGATGTTCGTGGCGAACTCGTACAAATAGACAACGCTTACAATGAAATGATTGCTAAACACAATTACCCAGAGCCCGTTAAAGCATTACTAGGTGAGCTGCTTGTTGCAACCTGTTTATTAACAGCAACATTAAAGTTTGAAGGCGAAATTGCCGTTCAACTACAAGGTGATGGGCCGGTAAAATATGCCGTTATTAACGGTGACGACCAACAAAATATGCGTGGCATAGCACGACTTCAAAGTGAAGTGACAGGGTCAACAGTTAGAGAGCTTATAGGCCAAGGTTACATGGTTATCACTATTACTCCGACGCAAGGGGAGCGTTACCAAGGTATAGTGCCTTTAGAGCATGATACCTTAAGTGAATGTATAGAAAGCTATTTTGAGCAATCTGAACAATTAAAAACGCGCCTTTGGTTTGCAACCGACACCACAGAGGGAAGCGCCAAAGCATGTGGGCTATTTTTACAAGTGCTACCTGTTGATAAACAAAAGTCGATTGAAGATTTTGCTCACTTAGAAGCACTCAGCAATACCATTAAAGATGAAGAGCTATTAGAGCTCGATGCCAATACTATTTTAACGCGTCTTTATCATGAAGATAATCCGCGAGTATTTGATCCTCAACCAATTCAATTTAAATGTGGCTGTAACCGCGAAAAAACGATGACGGCTTTAGTTAATGTTGGCCAACAAGCGCTTTTGGACGATGTTGAAAAAAATGGTGAGATTAAAATTAGCTGCCATTACTGTTTAAAAGATTATGTGTTTAACGAGCAAGATATAAAAAGTATATTTAACTAATCTACTTTTATAAAACACAGCACAAAATAGCCATAATTTTTTATGGCTTTTTTGTGCCTAAAAAATGACACCGGTATCACAAGCTGAGCATTTTTCATGACACCGGTATCATTGAAATTATTCATGTTTTTTCCTTAATTTATATGTTTTTACGGCGTTTATAAGCTCGAATATCCTTAATCCATCTGTTACTATAATTGCAGCTTAAAGGTTACTAAGACCCAGAGCTATCCCGTTCAATCTCACACAATTTAGGTATAAACATGACTTCAAGCGCTACCCGTTTTGTCGATCTAACTGCAGCTGAACTTGTCGAACACGCTATCAGCCGTGGCGAAGGGACTTTAGCCGCCAATGGTGCTTTTGTAGCTAACACTGGTCGTCGTACCGGTCGTTCTCCAAAAGATCGTTTTATTGTTCAAGAATCAAGTACTGAAAATGAAATCCAATGGGGTAATGTAAATCGCCCATTCGATGCAGATAAGTTTGACGCGTTATGGGCACGTGTAGAAGCACATGTGCAAAGCAATGACCACTTTATCTCTCACCTTGAAGTTGGCGCTGATCCAGAGCACTATCTTCCAGTGGTTGTAACAACAGAAACTGCTTGGCACCATATCTTCGCTAAAAACATGTTCATCCAACCAGAATCATACAACAAAGCAGACTTCCCTCAGTGGCAAGTAATGAATGTACCTTCGTTTGTATGTGATCCAGAACGCGATGGTACCAATAGCGATGGCACAGTTATTATTAACTTTGCACAACGTAAGGTGTTACTTGCTGGCATGCGCTACGCGGGTGAAATGAAAAAATCGATGTTCTCTGTGCAAAACTTCCTACTACCAGCGAAAGGTGTATTACCAATGCACTGTTCTGCTAACGTAGGCGAAGCAGGCGATACTGCGTTATTCTTTGGTTTATCTGGTACAGGTAAAACAACGTTATCAGCCGATCCAACTCGCTTCTTAATCGGTGATGACGAGCACGGCTGGGCACCAGGTAGTGTATTTAATATCGAAGGTGGTTGTTACGCTAAATGTATCGACCTTTCTCAGAAAAACGAACCTGTTATCTGGGACGCTATTCGATTCGGTACAATTTTAGAAAATGTCGTACTTGATGAAAATCGCGTTCCTGATTTTAATGATACCAGCCTAACTCAAAATAGCCGTGCAGCTTATCCACTGGAGCATGTTGAAAAACGCAAAGTTGAAAACCGTGCAGGCGAGCCTAAAGCGGTTGTATTCTTAACATGTGATGTAAGTGGTGTCCTTCCTCCAGTATCTGTACTAACCGAAGAAGCTGCAGCATTCCACTTCTTAAGTGGTTACACTGCAAAAGTAGGCTCTACAGAAATTGGCTCTACCAGTGATATCGAATCTACATTTTCAACCTGTTTTGGCGCACCTTTCTTCCCACGTCCTGCAGGTGTCTACGCAGAACTTCTAATGAAGCGTGTACGCGAGTTCGGCGCTAAAGTTTACCTAGTTAATACAGGCTGGACAGGGGGTCCGTACGGTATTGGTAAGCGTTTCGATATTCCAACAACACGTGCTGTTGTTGACGCAATCGTATCTGGAAAATTAGCTGGTGTTGAAACTCAACACATTGACGTGCTAAATCTAGACGTACCAGTTGCAGTACCAGGCGTTGATAGCAAGCTGCTTAACCCAATTAACACATGGGAAGACAAAGCAAAGTATGCTGAATATGCAGCTAAACTAGCCGCTGATTTCACAGAAAACTTCGCAAAATACGACGTATCTGAAGAAATTAAAAATGCAGGCCCTAAGGTTTAATAATTACCTTTAACCTCATAATTGAAACGCCAACCTTGAGTTGGCGTTTTTGATCCTACTTGGTTTATTCCACAAATATCATTTCTTTAATATATTCTGCAAAATCATCTAATAGCTAAAATAAAGACCATAGTCACTTTTCAGCCCAACTTAAATGAGTTTTTCTATATGCATACAGCGATCTTATAAGGCCTTAAAAAAGCTGTAGCTGATTCGTTTAAACATTATATATTTAGGCTAGCAATATATGCGTACATTAGACTTGATAGCGATGTGAAGTACACGCTTCCCCTTCTATATTCAAGGTCACACACGACTATGACTTCACCAACAAAGTAGATTAGTATTGTACACAGTCCTAAGTAATCACGTTGGGCTTAATCGCTGAACTCCCTTAGCATTTTACTCACCACAGGCCTTTAGTGTGTCATTCCTGCGTACGTAAAAAGCCCGACGATTGCTAATCGGGCTTTCTAAATTTGGAGCCATGGTGTGCTACTTCGTAGCAACAACACAATAGAATATCGTGGTGTCAGCTCTGATCAACTCTCTTCCTTTAACCTATTACCTTTTACCTTGACCTGCATTTTCACTTTCCTACAGACGTAAAAAAGCCCGACGATTGCTAGACGGGCTTTCTCAATTTGGAGCCTGGTAATGTCGTAGTGCCCACAGCGGTAGAGTATGTATTAGGCTCTAAGGTGCTCGTCGCATTCTTTTACCCATAGCTTTCGAGATACTCAACCCACGCTACAAAGTACAGGTTGACACTGTGCAACTGATAGCTGATAGCTGACGGCTGATAGCTAATATTTTTACTTTCCTGCAGACGTAAAAAAGCCCGACTATTTCTAGTCGGGCTTTCTTTAATTTGGAGCCTGGTAATGTCCTACTTTCACATAGCAAATGCTACACTATCATCGGCGCTGTTTCGTTTCACTACTGAGTTCGGCA
>NZ_JASDDA010000054.1:0-23778 GCF_030407645.1 Pseudoalteromonas sp. APC 3495
CAAGGGTGATAAGAAAGAAGCCGAATAAGTACCCCTATAAAAGAAAATGCCAGTCAGTTCTTAACTGACTGGCATTAAGCTAGTTGCTGGTTTTTTAATTTATAAATGAATATAAAGACTTAGCGCATAGCCATCATCATTTTAGCTGGCTGCTCTAAGTATTCTTTCCATAAATTATTAAAGCGCGCGATAGTGCCGCCATCAATTACACGGTGATCCCCTGACCAACTTACTTGCATAATTGCACGCGATACCACTTGCCCTTGCTCGTCAAAGCGCGGAAGGTGCTGTAATTTACCTAAGGCAACAATCGCCACTTCTGGCTTATTAATAATTGGTGTAGCTATAGTGCCACCAATCGCACCAATATTAGAAATACTAATAGTACCGCCTTTTAAATCATCTGGTGCTACGCGGCCTTCTCGAGCTGAGTCAGTTAATTGCGTTAAATTATTAGCCACCTCTACAATACTCTTAGTTTGGCAGGCTTTAATATTTGGTACTAATAAGCCCACTTTAGAGTCCACTGCAACCCCAATATTGTGATCATCATAGTAGGTAATTTCACTGCAATCATCATTTACTTTTGAGTTAAGTACCGGGAATTCAGTCATTGCCAAAGATAATGCCTTAATAAAAAACGGCATCATCGTAAGTTTAACGCCCTGTGCTTTATATTGCTCTTTAAGATCAGTTCGAAGTGCAATTAAATCAGTTAGATCAATTTCGTCACTGTAAGTAAAGTGCGGAATCGTTGAAACTGAAGCCACCATTTGTTTTGCCATGGCCGCTTTAATGCCTTTAATTACTTCTGTTCGCGTTCCACCCGCGCTAGTTGCGTGTTCAGTACTACGAGTGTTTTTACTCTGGGTAGTTTGTGGCTTGTTAAGCTCAGAGGTATCCATGCCAGATGGCACTTCATTTTTTATAAACGCTTCAATATCTTGTTTATAAATACGGCCATTTTTACCACTACCTGGTACGCAGGTTAAATCAACGTCAAGCTCACGCGCTTTACGCCTAACCGCCGGTGATGCAACCGCTTTTTCGTTAACTATTGCAGTTTGCGTTTGCTTAGCAGGTGCGTCTGACGTTGCGTTACTTTGTGCTTTTACAACTGCTTGGTTAACATCAACGTCTTCTTTTGCGACTTGCCCTGCAACCGTCATTTGAAATAATGGGCTATGCACCTTCGCAATTTCACCTTTTTGATAATACAGCTTTTGCACTGTACCGGTGTATTTAGCTGGTATTTGTACTAATGCTTTATCGGTCATTACATCACAAACGGCTTGATCTTCTTCTATTTCATCGCCCTCTGCAACTAACCATTCAACAATTTCACACTCAACAATACCTTCACCAATGTCGGGTAAAATAAAGTCTTCTAAGTGTTCACGAGTACTTGTTGGTGAAGAAGCTGTTTGAGTCTCTTCACTAGGCGCTTCACCGGCAACATCCATTGCAAATAACGGCGCATGTACTTTAGCAATATCGCCTTTTTTACAATGCAGCTTAGTGATCACCCCATCGTGTACCGCTGGAATTTGCACTAAGGCTTTATCTGTCATCACATCACAAATAGGCTGATCTTCTTTTACAGTGTCGCCCTCTTGTACCAGCCATTCGACTACTTCGCATTCAACTATGCCTTCACCAATGTCAGGTAATATAAAATCTTTAGCCATGGAAACCCCTAAAAGTTCACTGATTGTTTAATTGCGGCCATTACTTTTAATGCATCTGGAACATATTCTTTTTCGAGCGCCAGCGGGTATGGCGTATCTAGGCCACAAACACGTAAAATAGGCGACTCTAAATGCAGAAAACACTCTTGAGCGATGGTTGCGGCTATTTCTGCGCCAAAACCGTTAGTAATAGGTGCTTCATGACTAACAATAAGACGGCCTGTTTTAGTCACTGATTTAGCAATCGTTTCAACATCCCATGGTAAAATACTGCGAAGGTCAATCACTTCACAGCTAATGCCCTGTTCACTGGCTTGCTTTGCCGCTGCTTCTATAATTTCCATTTGTGCACCCCACGCTAATAAAGTAACGTCAGTACCCTCTTGAACCACTTCAGCTTTACCAAGTTCAATGCTGTAATCTTCCTCAGGCACTTCACCAGTTGAAGCACGGTATAAACGTTTGGGCTCAAAAAATAGCACTGGGTTGTCGTCTTTAATACACGCACGCAGTAAGCCTTTAGCTTGGTACGGGTTACGCGGCACGACAATTTTTAACCCTGGCGTGTGAGCAAAGTACGCTTCTGGCGATTGCGAGTGATACAAACCACCAGCAATACCGCCACCGTAAGGTGTACGAATCGTTAGATTACCCACATTAAACTCATTACCACTACGATAACGAAACTTAGCCGATTCATTCACAATTTGATCAAACGCAGGAAAGATGTAATCAGCAAATTGAATCTCTGCCAATGCAGGTGCACCAAAGGCTGCCAAACCATTTGCAAAGCCTAAAATACCTTGCTCTGTGAGCGGGGTATTGAATACGCGATGCTTACCGTACTTTTCTTGTAACCCTGATGTTGCTCTAAAAACACCGCCAAAATAACCCACGTCTTCACCAAAAATACACGCTTGAGGATGTTCATTCATGGTGATATCTAAAGCAGAATTAATTGCATGTAGCATGTTCATTTTAGCCATTACTTAATTCTCCCTGCTGTTGTTGGGTAGGCGTCTGGATGTGCTTTTATATGCGTTTTAAGTTCATCATATTGACGTTGTAAAGATGGAATTGGCGTATCGTAAACATCTGAAATTAGCTCTTCTAACGCCGGCTTATCAATTACTTCAGCGCGTTTTAGTGCCGCTAAAATATCATCACGAATTGTTTCTTTCGCTTTGATATCTTCTGCGTCATCTAACCAATTTTGTTTTACTAACCATTTTCTAAAGCGCTCAATTGGGCATGTTTTATAGTTTGCTTCTTCATCTTTTGAACGGTAACCGCTTGGATCATCTGATGTTGAATGCGCACCTAAACGATACGCTATCGATTCAATTAATACCGGTTCACCTTGTGTTGCAGCAATTTCGCGGGCTTTTTTAGTAGCCGCGTAAACGGCGAGCGCATCACTGCCATCAACACGAATGGTTTTAATACCATAACCCACACCACGCGATGCAATCCCATCGCCTTTAAATTGCTCATCGGCTGGGGTTGAAATAGCATAACCATTGTTACGTGCAAAAAAGATAACCGGTGCTTTATGTACTGCAGCCATATTTAAGCCTGCATGAAAGTCACCTTCTGAGGCAGCCCCTTCACCAAAATAACAAATAGTAACGTTATCAATAGTACTTGCTAGTTCACCTGTTTTAGCATCAATGTGTTTTACTTTTTGACCATATGCGTAACCCGTAGCCTGTGGAATTTGTGTTCCCAAAGGTGATGAAATGGTCATGTAGTTAAGTGCTTTAGAACCATAATGGATCGGCATTTGACGGCCTTTACCTAAATCTAATTCATTCGAAAACATTTGGTTCATAAATTGATCAAGGGTAAAACCACGATAGTGTAAGGCTGCTTGTTCACGGTATTGCGCCATGATCATGTCATCTTGTTCAAGGGCTGCAGCAGAGGCTGTTACCGCCGCTTCTTCCCCTAAACACTGCATGTAAAAGCTAACACGCCCTTGGCGTTGAGCACCCTGCATACGTTCATCCAATAAACGAATAAAACGCATGGTTTCGTATAATTTAATAGCGGTGTGTTTAGAAATATCAGGTGCAGGAGCACTAGGATGAATGTCGCCGTCCTCAGTTAAAATACTCAGGGTTGGAATATTAAGTGCGTGGCCGTCAATAAACTCAAGCTCATGATTAATATTCAGCGATACGTTATTGGGATTACTCATAACCTACCTTCTTTTGTTGTCGGTATCACAGCGCCCCTTTGGATTATTATTATGGGTGATAGTTGCTGAATAAACTTTGCAACATCTGCACTGTATTTAATTAAAGCTGCCAACACTTTACGTTAACGTAAAGTGTTATTCAACAAAACTGTGACCAAACAAAAGTAAATAATGAGCAAAAAACTGGCAAGTTAACTATACATATAATTAACCACTTATTAATCAGTTGGTTAAACTTTAATAACAAGTGGTCTGATGTGTTGATTTAGCTAAAGCGGCTATCCACTTGCATAGGGACTACTGTAAGTAATGCACGTTGCCCAATGGCTACCTGTGCGTTAGGAAAAATAATTGCTTCCCCTTCTACGTCGGCATATATGGCATTATCGCCATCGGTGGCTAAAAGCTCACCCTTTGCAAACCCTGTAAAATTCTCGGCATCGTCAGAAAACGGAAAACTAAAGTTTTGCTCTGTGCGGTTAATAGTTCGATGAACAGAAAACAACTCAAAGTCGCTTGCATTAAATTCTGGGTATTTTACTTCTTTTTGGCTAATTAATGCAGTTAGAGTTTGTTTTGTTTTTGCAAAGCGTGACATGTCGTTTTCACCAAAGGGTTTCACTTGCCCAAGCTCTACAGTAAATGAGTCGGCACCATGCACAAACGACGAATAGTAGCTAAACGTGGTGGCTGGCGACTTCATCATCAATACTGTATTCACACCACAGCTTAATAAGAACTGCAGTTGCGACTTTTTCCAAGGCTTGCCATGTAAGAATGGGTAAACAGCAAATTTTTCGTTTTTAGAACCGCGAATAGCGGTATGTAAATCATAATGACAGCGATACGTACCCTGCTCTGAACGGGCGTAAAAATCGCTAACATATTGCTCAAGTTTATCAGCGCGAACGCGTTCGTCGTTCATCGCTATACCATCAACAGTGTGGTGGCCGTTAAACAAGCGGTTTAAGTTCTCTTCTACAAATCGTTTACCAATATTAATTGACTGAGGATTACCAAAAATAAATAAAACCCGTTGTTGTAATTCAAGTTGCCCACTAATAATGTGTTTAATGAGTTCATCGCAAATTTCAATGGGGGCTGTCTCATTGCCATGAATGGCACTGGATAGCACCACATTTTTTGAGGTTATACAATCTGGTTCAAACTCAATCACTCCGGTATCGTGTATGGTAACCTGAGTATTGTTATTAAGCGTAAATTGACCTGCCTCTAAATGCCATTCATGGTTTCGCGAAAGCGTTAAAAAATCACCATCTTGTTTTAATTGATTAATATATTCTGCAGTGGCTGACATAACGATAAAAGCCCTTTTTTTTGTAAATTATAGATACAAAAACGGCTGATAAAATCAGCCGTTTTTAGTTGTAATTGCATATTAGCTAATCACTGAATCAACCAGTTTTTTAGCTTCTTTTTCTAATAAGGCCAAGTGCTCTTCGCCTTTAAATGATTCTAAGTAAATTTTATAAATATCTTCTGTACCTGACGGACGCGCCGCAAACCAGCCACTTTCAGTTACCACTTTTAGCCCACCAATAGCTGCATTATTACCTGGCGCATGAGTTAGCTTTTGTAAAATAGGCTCACCCGCTAAGGTATCTGCTTTTACGTCACCAGCACTGAGTGCTTTTAATCGCGACTTTTGCTCAGGCGTTGCTGGCGCATCTAGGCGTTTATAAAGTGGCGCACCAAACTCTTGCTCTAGTTCTTTATACAGCGCAGACGGTGTTTTACCTGTAACAGCAAGAATTTCAGCGGCGAGTAAGCCCATGATAAAGCCATCTTTATCTGTACACCAAACCGTGCCATCAAAACGTAAGAAAGCCGCTCCAGCGCTTTCTTCACCACCAAAGGCCAATTTGCCTTTGTTTAAACCCTCAACAAACCATTTAAAGCCAACGGGTACTTCTTTTACTTTACGCTTGTTGCGCTCAGTTACTTTGTCAATCATTGAGCTAGAAACAAGAGTTTTACCGATTTCAACACTGGCATCCCAATCACGATGCGTTAGTAAATAGTCAATCGCTACGGCTAAAAAGTGATTAGGATTCATTAACCCATCTGGTGTTACTATGCCGTGACGGTCATAATCAGGGTCATTACCAATCGATAAATCAAAATCATCTTTAAGGGCAATTAAATTAGCCATTGAGTAAGGTGATGAGCAATCCATACGAATTTTGCCATCTTTATCAAGCGGCATAAATGCAAAACGCGGATCAACACTGTCATTAACGACCGTTAAATCTAAATTATATTTTTGCGCAATCACTGGCCAAAAGTTAATGCCTGAGCCACCTAATGGATCAATACCAATCTTGATGCCTGCATCGCTAATCGCTTTTAAATTAATAATGTTTTTTAAATCATCAATATAAGGCGTCATTAAATCTTCGTAGCGAATAAAACCAGAACGTGAAGCTTTAGCAAAAGGAAACAGTTCTACTTCAACTAAGTCTTCTAATAATAATTGATTGGCTCTGTCTTCAATCCATTTTGTAACGTCTGTGTCTGCAGGACCGCCATTGGGCGGGTTATATTTAAAACCGCCATCTTCTGGTGGATTATGAGATGGAGTCACTACAATGCCATCGGCAAGCTCATTAGGATGATTTTTATTATAACTAACAATAGCATGGCTAATAACTGGCGTTGGAGTAAAGTCACCATTTTCTTGGGTGATCACTTGCACTTCATTAGCAACCAACACTTCAATTGCTGAGTTAAAGGCCGCCTCGCTCAGTGCGTGGGTATCTTTACCTAAAAATAACGGACCAAATATATCGTTCTGTTTTCTGTAATCACAAATAGCTTGGGTGATTGATAATATGTGTGATTCGTTAAATTTTACATCGTAGGCACAGCCTCGATGCCCTGAGGTGCCAAATGCAACACAATGCTCGGGGTTTTGCTCTAAGTCAGGCTCATTTAAATAATACGCAGACACTAACTTTGGTACATTCACTAAAGCCGATTGTGGTGCAGTTTTACCTGCGCCGGAATGAATTGCCATGGTCTTTCCTTAAAGATAATCACGAATTTTTTCAGCTTGCTCGTTGCTATAGCCTAAACTAAGTGCAACTTCATGCAGCATCATTTTTTTACGCGTGGTATTAGAATTGGTCATCACCCAATATTCACTGTCAGTGATATTTTTTGGGTTCATACTACTACCGCTATTCACTAAGTCTTCTTTACTGGTCGCGAAGTAAACACGATCTCGACCTTTAATATCTAGCACCGCAGAGAAGTCTGTTTTATGCGTTCGATAAAATGCACTTAAAATAAATAAAAAACGACCTACAACGCCTTTTTGCATCGCCAATTCTTCTTTATTTAAAATATTAAATACGTTTGCATTTTTTTTATTTACCGGCGGTTTTGCCACTTGGGTTGGCTGTTCAACGTCTGCTATAGGTTGTTCTAGTGATGAATTAGACACACTAACGGTTTCATTTTTATGATCAGTGTCTAGTTTAGTGGTGTTAATTTTTTCGCCGTTGAGATTTAATAAACGACGTAAAATAGTGGATGCACTCTCACCAATACTCTGTGTATTGCTTGCAATGTACTGATATAACTCGTCGTCTATGTCGATTTGTTTCATGTTCTTCCTGTCATTACGGGTCACATTTTTCTTTCGATATGATTATACCCAAATCACCTCAAGATGCGAGTTTCAGTTGGAATTAAAAGCGATTTAGGCAAGGCATTGATTGCAAACAATAGTCGTTCTATTGCTAAAACCAATAACGCAGTATAAATCGCTTTTAAACCAACCCTCTGGGCGTTTCACAGGAACTTACTCTCATCGTTGTTAATTTTTAAAAGGGATCACCATTGTTGCAAACTAACGCCTTGATATTAAGCCCCGGTGAAACGCTGAATTCTGTATCTTGTGATGGTTTGGGTATATACCCAATCCAGTTAGAAATGCGAGTTACAACCCACGCGACCCTAAACATAGTTGTAATTAATAATTACTAAATAATCAGGAAGCTAGGTATTTTTGAGTCCAACATACAAATAATATCTGTATTTTTTGCTTTTTAGGGTAATGCTCGGCAAACTATGCGCAAAATTGAAGGAGGCGTCTATGCAATTAAATTACAAACAAATTGGTCAAGGTCCAAATGTTATTTTGATCCATGGACTGTTTGGCTCTTTAGAAAACCTTAATGTGATTGCAAAGCCATTAAGCGAGCATTTTTGCGTAACCAATGTTGATTTACGTAATCATGGCCTTTCGCCCCACAGCGATGAAATGGATTATACTGAAATGGCTAATGATGTTGTTGAATTAATGACGGCATTAAACATACAAAAAGCGCATCTGGTTGGGCACTCTATGGGCGGCAAAGTGGCGATGCAAATAGCACTGAGCCATACTGATTTAGTCGATAAACTAGTGGTTCTTGACATTGCGCCTGTGAGCTACCCTGCGCGCCATACTCAAATACTTGAGGCTTTAAATGCAGTAAAAAATGCAGATATTAGTGATAGAAAGCAAGCTGATTTAATAATGCAACCGTATATAGAGGAGTTAGGTGTACGTCAGTTTTTATTAAAAAGTTTATATAAAAATGATGATGGGCACTTTGTTTGGCGCTTTAATTTACCTGTGCTCGATGATAAATATTCAACTATTACCGCAAACATTAATGCAAATAATTCTTGTTTGTGCGAAACTCTGTTTATTAAAGGTAATGACTCTGACTACATTTTAACCGAGCATCGCGAAGCGATTAATGCGCTGTTTAAAAACGTCAGTGCAAAAATCATTCATGGTGCGGGTCATTGGTTACATGCCCAAAAACCACAGGCTGTAAACAAAGCAATCAATGATTTTTTAACTGCAGTTTAATGTTATTTTTATGGCGTGTTTTTGATTTATCACACTAAATAATTAAAGATTTATGTGCTATAGTACGCGCCGTTTAATTTAAAGGTTATACGTCGATGGTCAGTCAGTTTATTAACGAATTTGATACCTTAGGGTTGTATTTTGGCTTAGCAGGTATTTTTATTTTTATCGGCTTGGCAATTAAAGACGTACTGAAAAGCGGCAATGTGCCTAAATTTGGTCGTTATATTGTGTGGCTGGTACTCTTTTTAGGTTGCTCTGGCTTTATTGCCAAAGGACTTATTCAGGTATTTTGGCAAGGTGCGGGTGTAGGTTAAGCATGGCCAAGTCAGAAACAGATAGAACAACGCTTGATTTATTTGAATACGAGAAACGTCCAGGAAGACCTAAAACTAATCCCCTTCCTCGGGATATGCAGTTAAAGGTTAATAAACGTAATCAAATAAAAAGAGATAAGGCACGTGGTTTAAAGCGTGTTGAATTTAAAGTTTCGTCACAGCTGTATCAGGCACTGAGTGATATGGCAGATGCACAAAATATTAGCCGCAGTGCGTTGATCGAAACAATTTTACAAGAAAGATTGGCTATTGATAGATAAAAGGTTTAAATCCATGGCAAGTGTAGGCATTTTTTTCGGAAGTGACACAGGTAACACAGAACACGTAGCAAAAATGATCCAAAAAGAATTGGGTAAAAAGCTCGTTGCTGTGCATGACATTGCAAAAAGCTCTAAAGAAGAGATTGCTGAGTTTGATCTGATCTTATTCGGTATTCCAACTTGGTATTATGGTGAAGCGCAATGTGATTGGGATGATTTCTTTCCTGAGCTTGAAGAAGTAAGCTTTGAAGGTAAACTAGTGGCTATTTTTGGCTGTGGCGACCAAGAAGACTATGCAGAATACTTCTTAGATGCTATGGGCATGATTAACGATATCGTAACAGAACGTGGCGCTATTGTTGTAGGCCATTGGCCTACAGACAGTTATGATTTTGAAGCATCAAAAGGCATGGCTGATGACAAGCATTTTGTTGGTTTAGGTATTGATGAAGACCGTCAGCCAGAATTGACTGAGCAGCGTGTTAAGCAGTGGTGTGCTCAGGTATATGATGAAATGTGCTTAAGTGAGTTAGCAGATTAATCCCCCCCTTTTAAATGCTAACTGTTTAAAATATTATCAAACAGTTAGCATTTTCCGCGTTAATATTGATATAGATCAATTGTTCTTTGCACTTCCTGCTAAGGCACGTTATCCTAACTGTTATTGTGACGAGTACATCTTGCAAGATGTCTAGTATAACTAAATAAAATTGAGACAGATTTAATGACTGATCATAACTTGGAACTTAAAAAAGCCGGGCTAAAGGTAACTTTACCGCGTATTAAAATTTTAGAGATTCTTCAATCTCCAGATAACCAACACATAAGCGCTGAAGATGTTTACAAGGTTTTATTAGATCTAGGCGAAGAAATTGGTCTTGCGACTGTTTACCGTGTTTTAAATCAATTTGATGATGCAGGAATTGTAAGCCGTCACCACTTTGAAGGCGGTAAGTCAGTATTTGAACTTTCTGGCAGCACTCACCATGACCACTTAGTGTGTTTAAAATGTGGCAAGGTTGTTGAGTTTGAAGATGATTTAATTGAACGTCGTCAACTCGAAATAGCTGAAGAAAACGGTATTAAGCTGACCAATCACTCTCTTTACCTATATGGCGAATGTGAAGATAAAGACGCGTGTAAAGCGTTTGCGCAAAGCAATAGTTAAAAGCCTATTTAGTTTAATAAAAAAAACCTGCGATTAAGCAGGTTTTTTTATAACTAAAAAATAGAGCAGTATTATTTGTGCTCTATTTTAGCCCACGAATCACGTAAGCCAACCGTTTGGTTAAATACCACGTTTTCTGATTTAGTATCACGTGAGAAATAACCGGTACGCTCAAACTGAAAACCTTGTGCAGGTACAGAATTAGCCAATGAAGGTTCAAGTTTAGCATTAGAAATAACCACTAATGAGTCTGGGTTTAACGTGCTTTCAAAGTCCTCTGCGGCTGCAGGGTTAGGCACACTGAATAAACGGTCATATAAACGTACTTCAGCTGTCACTGACTCAGGCGCAGATACCCAATGAATAACCCCTTTTACTTTACGACCATCGCTTGGATTTTTACCCAATGTTTCAGGATCGTAAGTACAGTAAATAGTGGTAATTTCACCATTGTCGTCTTTTTCAACACGCTCTGCCTTAATCACATAAGCACCACGTAAGCGTACTTCTTTATCAAGCACTAAACGTTTAAACTTATTGTTCGCTTCTTCACGGAAATCTTCGCGTTCGATAAAAATTTCACGCGTGAAAGGCACTTCACGGCGACCCATTTCTTCTTTATTTGGGTGATTAGCCACAGAAAGCGTTTCTACTTTATCGGCTTCATAATTCTCAATCACAATTTTCACTGGATCAAGTACAGCCATTGCACGCGGAGCATTTTCGTTTAAGTCATCACGGATACACGCTTCAAGCATGCCCATTTCAACCATATTTTCCTGCTTAGTAATACCGATACGCTGACAGAATTCACGAACAGATGCCGGTGTATAACCACGACGACGCAGACCCGCAATGGTTGGCATTCGCGGATCATCCCACCCTTCTACGTGCTTATTAACCACTAAGTCATTAAGCTTACGCTTTGACATAATTGTGTATTCAAGGTTTAAACGTGAAAACTCAATTTGTTGCGGGTGACATTCAAGGCTGATGTTATCCAATACCCAGTCATATAAACGACGGTTATCTTGAAACTCTAGCGTACATAATGAATGAGTAATGCCTTCAAGTGCATCAGAAATACAATGCGTGAAGTCGTACATTGGGTAAATGCACCACTTATCCGCTGTTTGATGATGATTAGCAAAACGTATACGGTATATAATTGGATCGCGCAGCACCATAAATGAGCTGGCCATATCTATTTTAGCGCGAAGGACACATTCACCTTCTTTAAATTCACCGTTACGCATTTTTTCAAATAATGCGAGGTTTTCTTCAGGTGATGTTTCGCGGTATGGGCTGTTTTTACCAGGCTCTTTTAATGTACCACGGTATTCGCGAGCTTGATCTGCAGTTAAGAAACAAACATACGCTAAGCCTTTATTAATAAGCTCTACCGCATAACCATAAAGCAGATCAAAATAGTTTGACGAATACTTAATCTCACCATCCCAATTAAACCCTAACCACTGTACGTCTTCTTTAATTGAATTAACGTAGTTAATATCTTCTTTTTCTGGGTTTGTATCGTCAAAACGAAGGTTACATAAACCGTTATAGTCTTTGGCGATACCAAAATTTAAGCAAATTGATTTTGCATGGCCAATATGTAAAAAGCCATTAGGTTCAGGTGGAAAACGGGTATGCGTTGTGGCATGTTTTCCACTTGCTAAATCTTCATCAATTCGGGTTCTAATAAAGTTATTTGGGCGATTCTCGATTTCCGCCATAGGATTATAAACCTCTGTATATTGCGTGATAACAAAACTACTGCATTATTACAAAAACCAACCTTAACATACAGTAATAGATGCGGGTTTATGCAGTTATTACCAAAGTTTGTTAGATAAGGGGTAGTTTATGAGCAAAATTTGTTTTAGCGCAATATTAAAGTCATTAAAGCGATTTATAGTAAACGAATAACCCCAACTTAAAGGAACGAAGATGGCCTCATTAAATCAACACCGCATATATATTCCAAGTAATGCACGTGCAAATCATTACTTATTAGCCGAAATTACACCTAATGAAGATTTTTATAAAAACTTCAGTAATATTAATGCTTGCTATGAACGAATTGCGCGTCAGTTATTTGCATCATGTGATGAATATGAACTGCATAATGTCCATTTACTCGCAAATGATAAACTCCCCGTGGTGAGATTTCATGATGAGTCTTACCAACTTGAAACCGATAAGCAAATGTTGTTTTTTTATAACCCTCGTTACCATGAAGCGCATAAACTTCATCACACAGAAAATCAGCAAAGTAAAAAAATACGCCTATTGTTTTTAGCTACTGGTGAAGATATACGTGCCTACTCTGCGCAATTTCATACCAATGTACAAAAAGTATTGAGTCATTTACAAGATCAGTTATTCTTAGACCAGCCAAGCTTTAAGCTGCGCGATCATCAACATTTAACCTATGATTTATTCGCTAAAGAAAAAGGTAATAAAGAAAGCTATGGATATAAACTAAGAAGTTTATATCCTCGTTATCAATCCAGACAATGCGCAATACCTAGTAGCCATGCTGAAATGACTTACGTCACCTTCTCTATTCCCGTGTCACGTAATATTAAAACGCAATTTCAAACACAAATTAATAGCCATACTTATAAACCGTTTTATAACCACTTTTTGCAGTTATTTAGTCAACTTTGTGAAGATAATAGACTCACCCATGCAGCGATGGTTGCCAATGGGGCAATGCCAATAATTCGTAATAGTGAAGTAGATAGAAATGAGGGAAATGGTGAGTTACAAAAAATTAGTTTTGATATAGAAGATTCAGCGCCACAAATGAAAGTATTTTTTGATGAAAATAAACTCGTAGAGACGCTGCATTTTGTGATTGTTGCCGCCGCGCATAATAAACATGAGATTGGCTATGGTCGCTTTATGAATCAAGTAGAGAAAACCGTTCATGCATTCTGTGATGAATTAGCAATTAATAAGCAGCGCCAAGATTTATCTCTGCGATTTTTTCAACATATTAGTTACCCGTTTTAAGATTAAGGGCAATACGCTCTAGCCATACATAAAAAAAGGCTCGCAATTGCGAGCCTTTTTTAAAGAATAACCGCTGATTACCAGCCTGTTTTTTCTTTAAGTGCTTTACCGATATCAGCCAGTGAACGTACAGTTTTTACGCCCGCAGCTTCTAATGCAGCAAATTTCTCATCAGCAGTACCTTTACCGCCTGCGATGATTGCGCCAGCGTGACCCATACGCTTACCTTCTGGTGCAGTAACACCAGCAATGTAAGAAACAACAGGTTTAGTTACGTTAGCTTTGATGTACTCTGCAGCTTCTTCTTCTGCAGTACCACCAATTTCACCAATCATTACGATTGCTTCAGTTTGGTCGTCTTTTTCGAACATTTCTAAAACGTCGATAAAGTTAGTACCTGGGATTGGGTCGCCACCAATACCAACACACGTAGACTGACCAAAACCAGCATCTGTAGTTTGTTTAACTGCTTCGTACGTTAAAGTACCAGAGCGTGAAACAATACCTACTTTACCAGGCTTGTGGATGTGACCAGGCATGATACCAATCTTAGTCTCACCAGGAGTGATAACACCTGGACAGTTAGGACCGATCATACGTGTACCTGTTTGATCTAGTTTAACTTTAACGTCAACCATATCAAGTGTAGGAATACCTTCAGTAATACAAACAATTAGCTCGATGCCCGCATCGATTGCTTCTAAGATTGCATCTTTACAAAAAGGTGCTGGTACGTAGATAACTGATGCAGTTGCGCCAGTTGCTTCTACAGCGTCACGTACTGTGTTAAATACTGGAAGACCAAGGTGCGTTTGACCGCCTTTACCTGGGCTTACACCACCAACCATTTGTGTACCGTACTCAAGCGCTTGCTCTGAGTGGAAAGTACCTTGACCACCAGTGAAACCTTGACAGATAACTTTTGTATCTTTATTGATTAATACAGACATTATTTGCCCTCCGCAGCAGCAACAACTTTTTCAGCCGCGTCTGTTAATGATTCAGCAGCGATGATGTTTAGATCAGACTTAGCAAGTACTTCACGACCTAGTTCAGCATTAGTACCTTCTAAACGTACAACTACTGGTACTGTTACACCTACTTCTTTAACTGCGCCAATGATGCCTTCTGCAATCATGTCACAACGAACGATACCGCCGAAGATGTTAACTAAAACAGCTTTAACGTTGTCATCTGAAAGGATAATTTTGAATGCTTCAGATACACGTTCTTTCGTTGCGCCGCCACCAACATCTAGGAAGTTAGCTGGCTTGCCACCGTGTAGGTTTACGATGTCCATAGTACCCATTGCTAGGCCTGCACCGTTAACCATACAACCTACGTTACCATCAAGGGCTACATAGTTAAGCTCGAAGCTTGCTGCGTGAGCTTCACGCGCATCTTCTTGAGATGGATCGTGCATTTCACGGATTTTAGGTTGACGGTAAAGTGCATTACCATCGATACCGATTTTACCATCTAGACAGTGAAGGTTACCTTCATCTGTGATTACTAGCGGGTTGATTTCAAGTAATGCGAAATCGAAATCGTTGAACATATTACCAAGACCCATGAAGATCTTAACAAACTGTTTCATTTGCGTTGGGTTAAGACCCAATTTAAAACCAAGCTCACGTGCTTGGTAAGCTTGAGGACCTACTAATGGATCGATCTCAGCTTTGTGGATAAGTTCTGGTGTTTCTTCAGCAACAGTTTCAATTTCAACGCCGCCTTCAGTAGACGCCATGAACACAACTTTACGAGAAGCACGGTCAACAACAGCACCTAGGTACAGTTCGTTAGCGATGTCAGTACAGCTTTCTACTAAAATTTTAGCAACTGGCTGGCCTTTCTCGTCTGTTTGGTAAGTAACTAGGTTTTTACCTAACCAGTTAGCTGCAAACGCTTTAACTTCGTCGATAGTTTTAACTAGCTTTACACCGCCAGCTTTACCACGTCCACCTGCGTGAACCTGAGTTTTAACAACCCACATATCGCCGCCAATCTTTTCAGCAGCTGCTGCAGCTTCTTCAGGTGTATCGCAAGCGAAACCTTGAGAAACTGGTAAACCATATTCGGCAAAAAGTTGTTTTGCCTGATACTCATGCAAATTCATGATGCTTTATCCAATTTTTTATATTAAAAGAGTTGAATATTTATGCAAATAAACAACTATCCCAAATTGCGTGCCTAGTATAGATCTCATGGCGCTACATGAAAACCCCAGTATGACCATAGGCACAAAAAAAAAGCTGTGATTTTAACTCACAGCTTATATTTCATACTACTTAATTAAACATCCAGCAGTAAACGTGTTGGATCTTCAAGTAACTCTTTAATTGTTACTAAGAAACCAACTGATTCTTTACCATCGATTTGGCGGTGATCGTAAGATAACGCTAAATACATCATAGGTAAGATTTCAACTTTACCGTTTACAGCCATTGGACGATCTTGGATTTTGTGCATACCCAAAATTGAAGACTGCGGTAAGTTAATAATTGGAGTAGATAGTAACGAACCGAATACACCACCGTTGGTGATAGTGAAGTTACCGCCGGTCATATCGTCAAGCGTTAACTTACCATCACGACCTTTAAGCGCTAGCTCACGAATCCCCTTTTCGATTTCTGCAACAGATAGCTTGTCACAGTCTTTAAGAACAGGTGTTACTAAGCCACGAGGTGTAGAAACAGCAATGCTGATGTCGAAATAGTTGTGGTAAACAATATCATCGCCATCAATTGATGCATTTACATCTGGGAAACGCTTTAACGCTTCAGTCACTGCTTTCACGTAGAAAGACATGAAACCTAAACGGATACCGTGGCGCTTTTCAAATACTTCTTGGTACTGCTTACGAAGATCCATGATTGGCTTCATGTTAACTTCGTTAAATGTAGTTAACATTGCAGTAGAGTTTTTCGCTTCAAGAAGACGATTCGCAATTGTTTTACGTAAACGTGTCATAGGCACACGTTTTTGCGTGCGGTCACCCATAGGTGCTGCTGGCGCTGCTTCAGCTTTTGCTGCTGGAGCAGGTGATTTCAAGAATTGATCAACATCTTCTTTAGTCACACGACCATTTTTACCTGAACCTTTGATTTTTGATGCATCAAGGCCTTTCTCAGCAATTAAACGACGAACAGATGGCGTTAACACATCTGAACTCTCGCTTGAACTTTCTTCTTTGGCTGCTGGTGCGTCCGCTTTAGCGTCAGATTTAGCGGGTGCAGCGCCTGCTTTTACTTTACCAATTACTTGCTCACCAAGAACAGTATCGCCTTCGTCATGAATGATTTCACCCATAACGCCGTCTTCTTGGGCAACCACTTCAAGTACAACTTTATCTGTTTCAATATCAACCAAGTTTTGGTCGCGTGTTACCGCGTCACCTGATTGAACATGCCAAGTAGCAATTGTTGCATCTGCAACTGATTCTGGAAGTACAGGTACTTTAATATCCACTTCTTTACCTTCTGATGCTGGTGCTGATTGCGCCGCCGGCGCGTCTTCTGATTTTTCTGATGCTGAGCTATCTTCTTTTGGCTCTTTACTTGGTGATGCTTCTTGCGCATCACCAATTAAACCGATCACTTGGTCACCAAGTACCGTAGCACCTTCTTCTTGTGAAATTTCAGTGATCACACCGTCATTTTGTGCAACCACTTCTAAAACCACTTTGTCTGTTTCAATATCTACTAAGTTTTGGTCACGGCTTACTTTGTCGCCAACACTTACATGCCATGTAGCAACGGAAGCATCTGCAACCGACTCAGGAAGAACAGGAACTTTAATTTCTGTGCTCATTGCTTATCCTTTCTTTTCTATAGTAAGCGCGTCGGCAACGAGCGCTTGTTGTTCTTTAGTATGTACTGACATATATCCACATGCAGGAGATGCTGATGCCTTACGGCCTGCATATTTCAATTTTGCACCTTGTGGAATTGCATCAACAAAGTGATGTTGTGAACAGTACCAAGCGCCTTGGTTTTGCGGCTCTTCCTGACACCACACAAAATCAGTAACGTGTTGGTAACGTTCAATAATTGCTTTCATTTCGTCATGTGGGAACGGGTAAAGCTGCTCAACACGAACAATTGCAATATTGTCTTGCTCAAGTTTACGACGCTCTTGTAATAATTCGTAGTAAACTTTGCCGCTACAAAATACAACACGTTCTACTTTCTTAGCATCAATCTCATCAATTTCATCAATGATGTTGTGGAATACACCCTCAGAAAGCTCTTCTAGCGATGACGTTGCAAGTGGATGACGTAGCAATGATTTAGGTGTCATTACAATCAGTGGACGACGCAGTGGTCTAACTGATTGACGACGTAACATTGCGTACACTTGCGCCGGTGTTGATGGCACACATACTTGCATGTTGTGATCAGCACAAAGCTGTAAAAAGCGTTCTAGACGAGCTGAGCTGTGCTCTGGACCCTGACCTTCATAGCCATGAGGTAACAAACACGTTAAGCCACATAAGCGACCCCACTTTTGCTCACCTGAACTTAAGAACTGGTCAAATACCACCTGTGCACCATTAGCGAAATCACCAAATTGTGCTTCCCACAATACTAATGAGGTCGGCTCTGCAGTTGCATAACCATATTCAAATGCTAATACCGCTTCTTCAGACAGTACTGAGTCGAACACTTCAAACGTACCTTGATCTTCACTAAGGTTCTGTAATGGTAAATACGTTGCACCATCTTTTTGACTATGAACAACCGCATGACGGTGGAAGAAGGTACCACGACCTGAATCTTGTCCAGTTAGACGAATATCAGTGCCTTCAGCTGCAATAGTTGCATACGCTAAAGTTTCTGCCATACCCCAATCAAGTGGTTTTTCGCCAGCAGCCATTGCTTTACGATCATCGTATATTTTTTTAACACGAGATTGTGCTTTGTACTCTTCTGGGTAACTTGCAACTATGTTACCAAGTTCTTTAAGCTTTTCTACCGAAACGCTAGCATCGTAATCAACACTCCATTCATGGCCTACATACTTAGCCCAATCTGAAGAGTGTGATGTTTCTGGCTGTATTTCTTCAACAACACAGTTGCCATCGTCTAAACCATTACGGTAATCATCAGCAAGTGCTTTCACTTCATCTTCTGTGAAAGAACCTTCAGAAATCAGCTGATCCGCGTAGATTAAACGAGGTACTGGGTGTTTTTTAATTTTTTGGTACATAATTGGCTGTGTAGCGTTAGGCTCATCAGCTTCGTTATGACCATGGCGACGGTAACAAACAAGGTCAATCACAACGTCACGTTTAAACTGATTTCTAAAATCAAGCGCGAGTTGCGTTACAAAAGCAACCGCTTCAGGATCATCAGAGTTTACGTGGAAAATTGGCGATTGAACCATTTTTGCGATATCAGTACAGTAATCAGTTGAGCGTACATCGTCTTTTTTACTTGTTGTAAAACCAACTTGGTTATTAACAACAATACGGATACTACCGCCACAACTAAATGCATTAGTTTGCGATAAGTTAAACGTTTCTTGAACAACACCCTGACCTGCAATTGCTGAGTCGCCGTGGATAGTGATTGGAAGTGCTTTGCTGCCTGTTTTGTCATTAAGACGATCAAGACGTGCACGCACAGAGCCCATAACCACCGGATTTACGATTTCTAAATGCGACGGGTTAAACGCAAGTGCCATGTGCACGTTGCCACCTTTAGTCGCGAAATCTGATGAATAACCCATGTGGTATTTAACATCACCTGAGCTTAACGTTTCTTTGTGCTTGCCAGCAAACTCATCAAAAAGTTCTGATGGATTTTTGCCTAGCACATTAACAAGAACATTTAAGCGACCGCGGTGAGCCATACCAATAACGGCTTCTTTTTGGCCACTTTCACCGGCACGGTGAATAAGCTCTTTTAACATAGGCACTAACGCATCGCCACCTTCAAGTGAGAAACGCTTAGCACCCGGGAACTTAGCCCCTAAATATTTTTCAAGACCATCAGCCGCCGTTAATCCCTTGAGGATTCGTAGCTTTTCATTTTTATCAAATTTTGGCCTAGACTGAACAGACTCTAAACGCTGTTGTAACCAACGCTTTTCTTCTGTTGATGTGATGTGCATATACTCGGCGCCAATAGAACCACAGTAAGTGGTTTTTAGTGCTTGGTATAACTCACCTAAAGGCATAGTATCGCGGCCAACGGCAAACGATCCTACGTTAAATTCGCGGTCAAAGTCAGCATCCGATAAGTCGTGGTACTCTAGCTCTAAATCTCGTACACGTTCTCGTTGCCAAATACCTAGTGGATCTAGGTTTGCATTTTGGTGTCCACGAAAACGGAAAGCATTAATAAGTTGCAGTACTTTAACCTGTTTAAGGTCGCCACCACTGCCCTCTGCTACCACTACTTCTCTATGCTTGTTTTTAGCAAGCGCCGCAAATTGTGAACGAACTTCTGAATGTTTTACTTCAACATCCACACCATCTACTTTTGGTAACTGTTCGAACACTTCTCGCCATTCTTCTGGCACCGAAGTCGCATCGTCTAAATACGCTTCATAAAGCTCTTCAACATAAGCAACGTTACCGCCGTTTAAATGTGAAGATTCTAGCCATGCCTTCATCACACCTTCGTGCATTTATAAGCCCTTTTTTTTAGCGCAGAAATTAATAGTTATATAACAAGATGGCTAATAAATTATTAGCCATCTTTCGTCTACTAGAAATTAAACCGAGCGGTTTAATAACATAGATTTTATTTGTCCAATTGCTTTGGTCGGATTAAGACCCTTAGGACAAACGCTAACACAGTTCATGATACTGTGGCAACGGAACACACTGAATGCATCGTCTAAGTCAGCTAAACGCTCTTCTGTTGCTGTGTCTCGGCTATCAGCTAAGAAACGGTAAGCATGAAGAAGGCCTGCTGGACCTATAAACTTATCTGGATTCCACCAGAAAGAAGGACACGATGTAGAACAACATGCACATAAAATACACTCGTAAAGCCCATCTAATTTATCACGTTCTTCGATAGATTGAAGACGTTCACCTGCAGCAGGCTCATCATTAATTAGATACGGTTTTACTTTTTCGTATTGAGTGTAGAACTGACTCATGTCAATAACAAGGTCACGAACAACAGGAAGTCCAGGTAATGGACGCACTACGATTTTACCTTTGCCATTTTTTTGCAGCGTAGATAAAGGAGTAATACATGCTAAACCGTTCTTACCATTCATGTTTACGCCGTCTGAACCACACACGCCTTCACGGCATGAACGACGAAACGATAGTGTAGGATCTTGCTCTTTTAATAGTAAAAGTGCATCCAATACCATCATGTCTTGGCCTTCCTCAGTTTGCAAAGTGTAATCTTGCATACGAGGTGCGTTATCAACATCCGGATTGTAACGATAAACTGAAAATTGTACTTGTGCCATCGTCTCGCTCCTAGTAGGTACGTGCTTTAGGTGGGAAAGCTTCACGTGTTTTAGGCTCGTAGTTTACTTTACGCTTGCTCATTTCATCCGTTACCGGATTAAATACTGAGTGACATAACCAGTTTTCGTCATCACGATCTGGGAAGTCAAAGCGAGAGTGTGCGCCACGGCTTTCAGTACGGAAGTTTGCAGCTACTGCAGTTGAGTAAGCTGTTTCCATTAAGTTGTCTAGTTCTAAACATTCAATACGCATGGTGTTAAAGTCTGATGATTTGTCATCAAGACGCGCGTGCTGTAAACGTTCACGGATTTCTTTAAGTTCAGTAAGACCTGTAGCCATTGAGTCACCTTCACGGAATACCGAGAAGTTAAGCTGCATACATTGTTGTAGGTCTTTCTTGATTTGAACTGGGTCTTCGCCTTGACCAGCTGTTGAGTTTTCCCAACGGTTAAAGCGCGCAAGAGACGCTTCTAGGTCAGACTCTGAAGCCGCTTTAGAAATTTCAACGTCATTTAGGTATTTACCTAAGAAGTTACCTGCTGCACGGCCAAATACAACTAAGTCAAGTAATGAGTTACCACCTAAGCGGTTAGCACCATGTACAGATACACACGCAATCTCACCAACAGCAAATAAACCTTGTACTACTTTTTCGTTGCCAGCAGCATCGATATTAAGTACTTGACCATTTACGTTTGTTGGCACACCACCCATCATGTAGTGACATGTTGGGATAACTGGAATCGGTTCTTTTGCAGGGTCAACGTGAGCAAATGTTTTAGCAAGATCACATACACCTGGAAGACGTAAGTTAAGCGTTTCTTCGCCTAAGTGGTCAAGTTTCAACTTAAGGTGAGGACCCCAAGGACCATCACAACCACGACCTTCACGAATTTCTGTCATCATTGAACGAGCAACAACGTCACGAGACGCTAAATCTTTAGCATTTGGTGCGTAACGTTCCATGAAGCGTTCGCCATCTTTATTTAAAAGATAACCACCTTCACCACGACAACCTTCAGTTACTAGCGTACCAGCGCCAGCTATACCTGTCGGGTGGAACTGCCACATTTCCATGTCTTGCATAGAAATACCAGCACGTGCAGCCATACCAACACCGTCACCGGTATTAATGTGAGCATTGGTTGTTGATGCGAAAATACGACCTGCACCACCTGTCGCTAACACAACTGCTTTTGATTTGAAGAAGGTGATTTCACCTGTTTCAATTTCAATCGCTGTACAGCCTACTACATCGCCATTATCGTTTTTAACTAAATCAAGTGCATACCATTCTGAGAATACATTGGTTTTGTTTTTAACGTTTTGTTGATAAAGAAGGTGTAATAATGCATGGCCCGTACGGTCAGCTGCTGCTGCAGTACGCGCAGCCTGTTCACCACCAAAGTTTTTCGATTGACCACCGAAAGGACGTTGGTAAACACGGCCATTTTCAAAACGCGAAAATGGTAAGCCCATGTTTTCTAATTCAGTAATAGCTTCTGGGCCAGTTTGACACATGTATTCGATAGCGTCTTGGTCACCGATAAAATCGGAACCTTTAACGGTATCATACATATGCCATTCCCAGTTATCTTCATGCGAGTTACCTAACGCGACTGTAATACCGCCTTGAGCAGATACAGTGTGTGAGCGTGTCGGGAAAACTTTAGAGATTAGCGCACATGTTTTGCCAGATTCAGTAATAGCAAGAGCAGCGCGCATACCTGCACCACCGGCACCAATTACTACGGCGTCAAATTCACGAACAGAATATTTCACTTAAACACCCCATAAAACGATTAAACCCACAGCTACGTAAGCAACAGCCATTAGGTTTAGTACAAAGCCTAAAAAAGCACGCAATTTAGCGTTCTTTACATAGTCGGTAAGAACCTGCCAAAGGCCGATACGGGTATGAACCATAATGCAAATTAGGGTGATTAACGTTGCCCCTTTCATTGCTAGGTTTGAGAATAGGCCTGTCCAGGCTTCATATGTGACTTCTGGCATTGCTAAAAAATAGCCAATAATAAAGATTGCATACGCGCTGATTATTAATGCCGTTGTGCGTAAAGATACAAAATCTTGTACGCCATCACGTTTAAGAGTTGCTTGATTTAAGACCATATCCACACCCCTGCCAATACAGCAAACACAACGCCAAGTGCCATCGCAATTTTAGCGCTAGTATTGCCTGATTCAAGTTCTTCCCAATGCCCCATATCCATAATAATGTGACGGATACCACCGATAAGGTGATAACCCAATACAGAAAGGGTGCCCCAAGCTATAAATTTGGCAATGAATCCGTTAAACAGACTCTTGACGAATTCAAAACCTTCAGCTGAAGAAAGAGACTCTGACCAAGCCCAAATGACAAACGTTAAAGCAAAAAATAATGCAACACCGGTGACGCGGTGAAAAATTGAAGCTTTAGCCGTTGCCGGCATAGATATAGTTGTTAGATCTAGATTTACAGGTCTTTGCTTTTTCACAGTTACTTGCCCATCTTGCCCGCAGTGGGGCTCATCTACTTGTTTTTCTAAAACCCACCAAATGTTTCTGGTGGAACTATCAAAATAAACGTATTGATACTAATAAAGTTCACTTTTTATGAAAATTATTATGTAAAAAAAAGTTTACCCAAATACAAATTGGTTAAAAACCTCCGTTAGTATATATAGCCGGAGACTCTTTTACAATTCTTGTTTACTTTGAGTCGTTTGCGAATTAGCCAATGGTATAATATTCAATCTATACCGAATATTTATTAT
>NZ_JASDDA010000055.1:0-23381 GCF_030407645.1 Pseudoalteromonas sp. APC 3495
TTAATAGTAGATTCAACTGTGTTTATTGCAATGTATTCAATAAAATTAATAAAAAAATCAGTGCGCTGATAAAAATACAATAGAAGTAATAGAAATGAAGTTTTATAAACTAGGAAGGTGAGTTTCTATTTACTTGGGAAGCTTGTAAAAGTGGTGGCCCCTCCCAGACTCGAACTGGGGACCTAACGATTATGAGTCGTGTGCTCTAACCAACTGAGCTAAGGGGCCATCTCTGTATAACTGTAAGCAGTTAATTTTTGAAGCATTTAGCCACAGAGCGACTAAAGCGGGTTGCAGTATAAAAAGTTTTTAGGGGCTTGTCACTAGCAAAAAGCTTTATTTTAGCAATCAAGGGGCTAACTGCTCAAATAGTAGGCTTTGAGGTTTTGTTAGTGATGAGTTTTGTAAAACAAATCCATTTATTAATAGCAGCCTGAGTAACTAATTCACATACCTTTGGGAGCACTTAGCAACTCAGTATTAAATGTCCTGCTATGCTGCTACATTATTTTTTGGCAATAATGTAAATCGCATGAATTAATCCAGGGAAATAGCCGAGCAAAGTTAGCAAAATATTTAACCAAAAATGCATCCCTAGTCCTACCTGTAAAAACACACCCAGTGGTGGTAATAAAATAGAAAAAATAATTCTAATGATATCCATAATTTAATCCTTATAATGTTAGCAAAGCAAAAAGCCCAGCAGGGCTGGGCTTTAGTATAGTGTATTATTCTGCAATAACAGTTAATTCATCAACTACCTTGCGAACATCTTCAGCGTTTTTAGCAATTTCCATCGCTAATTGCTTTTCAGCATCAGACTCAACTGTACCTTTAAGAGTTACCACACCATTATCGGTATCAACATCAATGTCTGTACCACCTACTTCAGAATCAAATAAGTAACGTGTTGTGATCACTGTAGTGATTTTAGCATCTGTTAAATCACTTTCAGTGTCGTTACCCATCATTTCAGAATCATGCTTCTTCATGTCGGTGTTTTTTACCACAGTTAGACTGTTTTCAACGTCAGTTACACCATCTAGGCTTAGCACGAGTTCTTCAGCAAGCTCTTTATCTACTTCGCTGTTTACTTTACCTGTTAGCATTACCTTGCCGTTTTTTACGTCCGTGTTGATATCAAAGTTATTTAGATTGGTGTTCATAAGCAATACTGTTTCTGCTTTCCCATCAATCCAAGCATCTTTGCTTTCGTTTTCCCAACTGCTTGCCTGAGCGCCCATTGCGGTTGTTCCTAATACTAGGGCTGCAATCATAGACTTATTAAATGTTTTCATAATCGTTCTCCTTTTGATTAAAGACACTTAAGCTAATGCGAGCATCGGGCCAACATTTTTTAACCTTTAATTTCAATAGCTTAATTTAAAATAGTAGATGTTGGCTTAAACCTACTAAGTAAACATTTACAGACTATTGCGTAAAAGTTTCTCGAATAGCGAAACTTACTAAATAATTGTATATTTGGTTAATCTGTCGTTAATATAATAAAGAATCAAAAACCCAAAATCATAAACCACTGAATTTAAACAATTTAATATTTGGTATAAGGCTTGCTTTGAAATAACCAGCAATCATAAAAGGATAATTTAAATGTCTGTTAAAATTGAAGACCGCCCTATTGAGCAAGTTCGTGAGCAAGTGATTGATCAGCTCATTTATAACTACAGCCATGGTGTTATTTCTGTAGAAGCATTTGAAAGGCGCTTAGACGACGCCATGGCAGCGAGTGACAATAAAGCACTTATGGATCTCGTTGAAGATTTAACTTTAAATACTGACCAGCAATATAAGGCGCAAAAGCACTCTCAGTTTGCACCTAATTATAGCGCGCAGCATGAGACTGATGAAGAGCCACTTACATTAAGAAGCATTCTTGGTTCAAGTGAACGAAGCGGCCAATGGGTAGTTCCTCAAAACATTTATATAGAAAACTACATGGGGTCAATCAATCTTGATTTTACAGATGCGATTTTTACCCACCAACATGTCACTATTCACGTTAATTGTTATTTTGGCAGCGAAGAAATATATGTACCAGAGCACGTTAATGTAGTTTCTAAAATGTTTTGTATTTTAGGCAGTTTTGAAAATAAAACAGTGTCACTTAATAAGCGCCAAGGGCCAACGATTCACATTGAAGGAAAAACTGTTTTAGGCTCTGTGGAAGTTAAAGTTAAACGCACTATTAAAGAAAAATTTATTAGCTTTGCAAATGATCTAAAAACTCAACTTGGCATGAATGGTAAACATTATTAAATATGCTAAACATTGAATGAAGCCATAATCGTTGGCTTCATTCATATTATAAGTCGTTATTTCGCTCAATAGGTACATCACTCATGTACTCTACAAACTCAACTTCAAACCCTGCGGGATCAATATAATAAATGTTTTTTCTAAATGGATTTACAGCACCTTCTTTACTTATTGCAAAGCCCGCATGTTTTAGGCGCGCTATTACTGCATTTAAGTTATTGGTTACATAGGCAAAGTGTGCCAAACCAATTTGATGTCCTGATAGGTCGCGGTTTTTCCCTTCACCGTGATCGCTTATAGCAATATATTGCTCGTTATCACCAAAATGTACCCAGCGCCTTGCTTTACCATACCAAGTTCCTTCCCCCTCACTTCTAATTGACCAATAGGGAAACGCTGCTTGGTAAAACTTAAGCATGGCGTTTATGTCACTAACAACTAAATTTACGTGTTCTAATTTCATAACTTTCTTCCTGTTAATTGAATATAGAACATCATAAAACCTCAAGTTAACTTTAGGTAAAGCGCTAATTTACAAATTTATTGTCTGTTTTTATTCCGATAAATATATTGAAAGATCATACCTGTACAAAAAACACTCACAAGTATTTAGGCTTTATGGTTTACTTTATGGCAAAAACCGCTAAAATACGCCGGCTTAAATATATAAACGTTCTTTTACAACCCAAAGGTAATACCATGCATCCAATGTTAAACATTGCGGTTCGCGCTGCGCGTAACGCAGGCAAGCTTATTCTTCGTGCAAGTGAAGACTTATCAAAAGTTGAAGTGCAACAAAAAGGCACTAATGATTTAGTTACGAACATTGATAAAGAAGCCGAAGCCGTAATTCGTGACACTATTTTACGTTCTTACCCTGATCACTGCATCGTTGGTGAAGAGTTAGGTGAACACAAAGGTAAGGATGCTGATTACCAATGGATTGTTGACCCACTTGATGGCACAACTAACTTCATCAAGGGTATCCCTCATTTCGCAGTATCAATTGCACTTAAAGTTAAAGGTCGTTTAGACCAAGCCGTAATTTACGATCCAATTCGTGGCGAGCTTTTCACCGCTTCTCGTGGTCAAGGCGCACAGTTAAACAGCAAACGTTTACGTGTATCTAAAACGGTTGAACTTGCCGGTTCTGTTCTTGCAACAGGTTTCCCTTTCAAACAAAAACACCACTTAGATGCCTATTCTGAAGCATTTAAAGCATTATTCGTACATACCGCTGATATTCGTCGTGCAGGTTCTGCAGCACTTGATATGGCATATGTTGCAGCGGGTCGTGTTGATGGTTTCTTTGAAATTGGTTTAAAACCGTGGGATACAGCAGCAGGCGAGCTATTAGTTAAAGAAGCTGGCGGCATGGTTGTTGATTTTGCTGGCGGTAATAACTACAACGTGAGCGGTAACGTTATTTGTGGTGCACCTAAGCTAACACAAGCGATTGTTCGTGAAATGCGCCCAGTATTATCTGAGTCGTTATTACGTTAATCGTAATACCGCACTAAAAAAAGGAGCCGAGGCTCCTTTTTTGCTTTTTGTTAGCCACTTTTTTTACTATTGGATAAACGCACAACAGCGGGTGCAGGCCTTCTTCGATTACAAATAAATAAGTAGCTGTGACGATAACGTTTTGCTTCTTTTTTAGCATCTGTGGCTAATGCCGCTACTTGATGGCTATTTTTACACTGCTGCAGATCCGGCTCAACTAAACCTATCGATAATGTAAGTAAAGGTACAAACTGCTTTTCGCCCTCTCGATTAGTTGCCCAATACCCTTTTCCAGCAATATGCTCTGGCGTAAAAAATACGCGTGACTGCAGTTCAAATTGCGTGATAATGGTATTACAAACCTCCACCGCATCTTTTTTTTCAAACACCACCATAAAGTCATCGCCACCAATATGCCCGACAAAGTTAGCGCTGTGCGCACACGCTTTTACAGTCACATCGGCCAGAAGTTTTATCACGCTGTCCCCACTGGCATAACCATACAGATCGTTAAATTGTTTAAAATGATTTAAATCGATATAAGCTAGTGAAAATGGCTGTTTATGTTGCAGACGCTGCTCTATTACTTCACTAATTGCCACATTACCCGGTAACATGGTCAGAGGGTTAGCATGTTGGGCGTGGCGGATTTTTTCAGCGGTAATGTGCTTTAATATGTCCCTGAGCGGTGCCAAACCTAAATATTTATTATTACTTGTGATAACAATATGGCGACGAATATCAAAGTCTTGCTCTGTTATTTGCTGAGAGACAATATCAAGCATTTGATTTTCATCAACCACCAAAGGCTGTTTATCCATTAACTCAGTGACTTCGCATTTATCATAAAGTGCATGCCCGTATGGCGCGGCAAACACTTCTGTTAGCTGATCTTTGTGTAACAGCCCTATTGGCTGCTGATTGCTATTTAAAACGGGTAAGCTAATTATGCGTTTATCTTGCTCAAAAAGCGCATGAGCTTCTTTACAACGCGTGTGACTGCTAATGGCAGGCTGAGCAACAGCAAGCACCCCGATAGCCATTGATTGTTCAAACTTTGATCCTGCTTGAGTCAATGTAAATGCTTGCAACTGCTTACAGTTATAGTCATAGCTTGGTTGTTGGCTGGGTCTTTCTAACAAAAATCCCTGAACATGACTTATGCCTATACTTTTAACTAAATCGAGTTCTTCAGTACGCTCAATTCCCTCTGCAATCACCGCTGTATTTGTTGCCCGCGCTAACACCACAATTGATTTTAGAAATTCTTTTTTAACTTCGCTTTGATCGCAATGATCAATAAAGTAACGATCAATTTTTACAATATCTGGGCATAATTGCGACCATTGCTTTAGACCGGAATAACCTGCACCAAGATCGTCAATAGCAATAGTGAAGCCTAGCTCTCGATAATGAGCAATGGTTTTTAACAGTAAAAAGCCATCATCTACTTTTTCTTGTTCGGTGACTTCAATCACCACACGATTAGCCGCAAGACCAAACTGTTCAATTAAATGTAAGGTTTCGCCTTTAGGGTGGCTCGGATCGAGTAGAATTTTTGGGCTGACATTTAAAAATAACTTCCCTTGTAGATTTAGTTTTACAAAGTTTTCTATGGCGCGAGAACGGCATAAAAGCTCAAGCTCTGAGATCAATTGATATTTATGAGCCGTTTCGAATAGCTTATTTGGCATCGCTAATGGGCTATTTTTAGGGCCTCGACTCAGCGCTTCATACCCAATAATAGATTGCTTAGTTATATCAAAAATAGGTTGAAACAAGGTTGTTATTGCCCCTTGTTGTAAGATTGACTCTAAGGCTTTACGTTGCTCAGTCACTACTAGCTCTGATCAAAATTAAATAAGAGTAATAAAATATCAAGCTCGTATGACAATTATATGTCTTACACGCTAAGCAATAAAAAACCGCTCACAAGGAGCGGTTTTTTAAAAAGGATAATTTAATCTCAATTAAGGCATTGAGTCTAAATCGGCACCTTCTTTTTCAATCACCTCTGGTATTAAATCTTCTTTACTTACGCCCATGGCAATAGCCACCGAGCTGGCAACGTAAACTGAAGAATAAGTACCAATAAATACACCAAATAATAGTGCGGTAGCAAAGCCATGAATAGTTTGGCCGCCCCATACAAAGAGTGCAATCAATACTAAAATAGTGGTAATTGATGTAACTAAAGTACGATTAAGTGTTTGCGTAAGTGACAGGTCAATAATTTCAATGGTGTCGTCAATACGTACTTTACGGAAGTTTTCACGGATACGGTCTGATACAACAATGGTATCGTTTAGTGAGTAACCTATCACGGCGAGTATTGCAGCCAAAATAGTTAGGTCAAACTCTAAACCAAGCACCGAGAATAAACCAATCGTAATGATTACATCGTGTAATAGTGCCCCCACCGCACCCACAGCAAAGCGCCATTCAAAGCGAAATGCTACGTAAATTAAGATACATATAAGCGCAGTTAACATGGCAAGGCCACCCTGCTCTTTTAAGTCTTCACCTACGCTTGGGCCTACAAACTCAATACGGCGCATTACTACGCTATCATCAGCTTGTTTAAGGGCAGCAATTACTTGGTTACCAATTACTTCTGCTTTTACATCATCACCGCGAGGGGCTAAACGGACCAGTATTTCTTGGCTTGAGCCAAAAAGCTGTACCGATGCATCAGCAAAGTCGTTTTCAGCCAGTACATTACGTACTTTTTTCAGATCGGCAGGTTGTGAAAAACCTACCTCAACTGCTGTACCGCCGGTAAAATCTAAACCGAAATTTAAGCCTTTAACAAAAAGTGACGCCAGCGACGCTATGATTAATAACGTAGAAAAGCCCATTGCCACTTTTCGAAGAGACATGAAACGAAGGGTTTTTCCGCCCAATCTTAAAATTTGCATGTCTGCTCCTTAAATTGAAAGTTTATCAACACGTTTACCACCAATAAATAGGTTGATCACCGCACGGGTACCTACAATTGCTGTAAACATAGAGGTTAAAATACCAATTGCTAGGGTTACCGCAAAGCCTGCAACAGGACCGGTACCAACAGCAAACAAGATAATCGCCGCAATTAATGTGGTGATATTGGCATCAAAAATAGTACTAAAGGCACTATCGTAACCAAAATGAACCGCTTGTTGAGGGCTGCGGCCATCAGCGAGCTCTTCACGAATACGCTCAAATATAAGTACGTTCGCATCAACAGCCATACCCACGGTTAATACAATACCTGCGATACCCGGTAGGGTAAGCGTTGCACCTGGAATTAACGACATTATACCAATAATAAGTACTAAGTTGGCAGCCAGTGCGATATTCGCAACAAGACCAAAACCTTTGTAGTAAATAAGCATAAAGGCCAGTACAAACGCAAAACCTAAGGCTACAGCGGTCATACCTGCTTCAATGTTTTCTTGACCTAGGCTTGGCCCAACCGTACGTTCTTCTACTATTTGAATAGGCGCAACCAGTGCACCCGCGCGAAGTAGTAAACTTAAGTTATGTGCTTCAGCGGGGTTATCAATACCGGTAATACGGAATGAACGGTCAAGACGCGCTTGAATGGTTGCTACGTTAATCACTTCTTCCACTTTAATTGGTGGAAGTGCTTTACCTTCGCTATCTTTTTTACCCGATGGCTTGTACTCAATAAACACGGTAGCCATACGTTTACCAATAGCACGTTTGGTGAAGGCATTCATTTTTGCCCCACCTTTACTATCGAGTTTAATGCTTACTTGTGGACGCTGGTATTCATCTGCACCTGACTGCGCGCCAGTAATATGGCTACCTTCAAGAATAATGCGCTTTTTTAGTACCACAGGATAACCATCGCGGCTCATGATCATTTCAGTACCCGGTGGGATACGACCTTGAGCAGCGGCGCTTATGTCAGCATTTTCGTCAACTTCACGAAACTCAAGCGTGGCCGTAGCACCTAAAATTTCTTTAGCGCGAGCGGTATCTTGAATCCCTGGTAATTGCACAATAATACGTTCAGCACCTTGGCGCTGAACGTTTGGCTCTGCAACCCCAATTTGGTTGATACGATTACGAATAATCGTTTCGTTTTGCTTGATAGCATAGTCACGAATTTCTTTTAGCTTTAGCTCACTCATAGTGGCAAAGAATGCGTTATCGTTACTGCTATCATCAATGTAAACGTTTAATGGGTAACGGCTTTCTAAAAAGCGCTCTGCGGCTTCTTTATCTTCTTCGTTACGCATTTCTACACGCATACGCTCTGAACCTGCTACGCGGCGCACACTACGATAACGTAGTTTTTCTTCGCGCAGATCGCTACGAAAATCTTGCTCCATTTGCTCAAGCTGATTATCAACCGCAGTGACCATGTCGATTTCCATGGTGAAATGTACACCACCACTTAAATCTAGGCCTAACTTCATAGGATTACCGCCAAGCGACTTTAACCAAGCCGGTTGTGCCGGTGCCATATTAATCGCTGAGATATAATCGTCACTAAGTGAGTTACGCAATAAGTCTTGCGCTTTTAGTTGGTCTTCAACGTTTTTAAAACGAACAAGAATTTGCCCGTCTTCGAGTTTCGTCGATTTAGCGCTGACGTTATCTTTTTTGAGGATTGCGTTTACTTTGTCTACAACACTGAGGTCGACATCGGTGCCTTTAGCGCCAGAAACTTGTATGGCCGGATCGCGGCCATACAAGTTTGGTGAAGCATATAAAAGGCCAATGGCTAACACAGCTAAAACAAGTAAATACTTCCAAATTGGAAACTTGTTTAACACGGGGCCGTCCTTATTATTTTTATAGCGACTTCATTGTGCCTTTAGGCAGTACAGCAGATACTGCTGATTTTTGAACAGTTACTTCTGCTTGCTCATTTAATGAGATCACGATGAAGTCTTTATCTTCAGCAATTTTTACGATTTTACCCACTAAACCACCTTGGGTTAGCACTTCATCGCCTTTTGCCATCGCGCTCATTAAGCTTTTATGCTCTTTTACGCGCTTAGCTTGCGGGCGGTAAATTAAAAAGTAAAAAACCAAACCAAAAATCGCTAACATAATTAGCATTTCCATACCGCCGCCTGCTGCAGGTGCGCCAGCGCTTGCATGTGCGTTTGAAATAAATAAACTCATAATACTTCCTCTTTAATTTTTAAATTTTAATTTGTTGTATCAGCTAGCTCTGGCACTTCTTGGCCTCGGCGAGCGTAAAAATCGTGTACAAATGTCTCTAGTTGACCTTCGCTAATAGCATTACGCAAACCTTCCATAACACGTTGATAGTATCGTAAGTTATGGATAGTGTTTAGTCGTGCGCCAAGAATTTCGTTACATTTGTCTAAATGATGCAAATAAGCACGCGAATAATTCTTACAGGTATGGCAATCACACTCTGGATCAAGTGGGCCAGTATCTGTTTTATGCACTGCGTTACGGATTTTTATGATGCCAGTTGTAATAAATAAGTGACCGTTACGTGCATTGCGCGTTGGCATTACACAGTCAAACATATCTATACCACGGCGAACCGATTCAACTAAGTCTTCTGGCTTGCCAACACCCATTAGGTAACGCGGTTTGTTTTCTGGCATTTTATAAGCACAATGATCAAGAATATTAATCATTTCATGTTTAGGCTCACCCACCGATAAACCACCGAGTGCATAACCATCAAAACCAATCTCTTCAAGGCCCGCTTGTGATTGTGCACGAAGCTCAGGATACATACCGCCTTGAATAATACCAAACAATGCTGATGGGTTGTCGCCATGCCCTTCTTTAGAACGCTTAGCCCAACGAAGAGAAAGCTCCATAGAGTCTTTGGCTTCTTTTTCTGTGGCAGGGTACGGCGTACATTCGTCAAATATCATCACGATATCTGAGCCAAGATCACGCTGCACTTCCATTGACTTTTCTGGCGACATCATAATTTGGTCACCATTTACAGGCGATTGGAACATCACGCCTTCTTCAGTGATTTTACGCATTGCACCAAGGCTAAATACTTGGAAGCCGCCTGAGTCAGTTAAAATTGGGAAGTCCCAATTCATAAAGTCGTGTAAATCACCATGCTGTTTAATGATTTCAGTACCAGGGCGCAACATTAAGTGAAATGTATTGCCCAAACAAATTTGTGCACCCGTTGCTTTTACTTCATCAGGTGTCATACCCTTAACCGTGCCGTAAGTACCCACAGGCATAAACGCCGGTGTTTCTATTACACCTCGGTCAAAAATCAAGCGGCCGCGGCGCGCTTTACCATCAGTGCAGTCTAATTCAAATTTCATAATATCCTCTGCGTCGGAAAAACAGTCCAACAAGCTATAATTTAACCGCTCGATTCTACCCTTTTTACCACCCTATTACTATTAGCAGTGAGAAATTCACTATACCTAGGAGTAAATATAAACCGATGACGCTGTAAATTATTTACGGGTCAAAAACATCGCATCGCCATAGCTAAAAAAGCGATACTGTTGTTCAATCGCCGTATTGTAAGCGCCCATAATGTTGTCTTGCCCTGCAAAGGCACTAACTAACATGATCAGAGTTGATTCGGGTAAATGGAAGTTAGTTACCATGGCATCAACAACGTTAAATTGATAACCCGGAAAAATAAAGATATCGGTATCGCCAAAGTAAGTATCTAGCTCGCCGCCATGTATTTTTGCTGCAGACTCAAGTGAGCGTACTGAAGTTGTACCTATAGCAATCACTCGCCCGCCTTTGGCTTTGGTGCTTGCAACCGCATCCACCACATCTTGTGGCACTTCAATATATTCAGAGTGCATGATGTGCTCATCAACACTCTCAACTCTTACAGGCTGAAAGGTGCCAGCACCAACGTGCAAGGTTACAAACGCCATTTGCACGCCTTTATCTTTGAGCGCAGCCATGAGTTTATCGTCAAAATGAAGACCTGCCGTAGGTGCAGCAACAGCGCCTGGCTTTTCGCCATATACCGTTTGGTAACGCTCACGGTCGGCTTCGTTATCTGGGCGGTCAATATAAGGAGGAAGCGGCATGTGGCCCACATCATTTAAAATATCGAGCACATTTTCATTGCGGTCAAACTCAAGCTCAAATAAGGTATCATGGCGTGCCACCATAATAGCTTTTGCTTTGCCCTCTAAAATGAGTACATTACCTGGCTTTGGGGATTTACTCGCACGAATATGCGCAAGTACGCGGTGTTCGTCTAATACGCGTTCAACGAGTACCTCAACTTTACCACCAGACTCTTTTTGACCAAACATACGCGCAGGTATAACCTTGGTATTATTAAAAACCAGTAAATCGTTTTCGTTTACAAGCTCAAGTATGTCACTAAATATTTTATGCTCAATCTCACCAGTTGGCCCGTTTAGGCTCAATAAACGGCTACTCGTTCTATCTGCTTTAGGAAAACGAGCAATTAATTCATCAGGTAAGTCAAAGCTAAAATCAGCTACGCGCATTGTTAGAATTCCACATCATTTAAAATCGCGCCAAGTGTATACCCAAACCACCTCAAAATGCGAGTTTCAGTTGGAATTAAAAGCGATTTAGGCAAGGCATTGATTGCAAATAATAGTGGTTCTATTATTAATATCAATAACGCAGTATAAATCGCTTTTAAACCAACCCGTGGGCGTTTCACAGGGGCATACTCTCATCGTTGCTACTTCTTGAAAGGGACTACCATTACTGCAAAGTATCGCCTTGATATTAAGCCCCTGTGAAGCGCTGAATTCTGCATTTTGAGGTGGTTTGGGTATTTAACTATTAGTAATAAAGCTCAAGATATCCCACATATTCCCCCTAATTAGCCACCAATGAACTACATTTAAAATAGCGGTTAAATACGCTTGTTCTTATCGCTAAATATCATTACTCTTACTGTTTTATGATCTGCATCTCTCGGAGTGGTACCTACGTGGCAAAACAGCTTAAATTGCTAATATTGAATGCAAGTAATGATGAGCGCCAGACTATTCGTGCCACGTTAGAGAGGCTTAATGTGTTTGAGTTCATTGAAGCATCAGACAGCCAAGACGCCCTAAAAATATTAAAAAATCAAAGCGTAAATATAATCATAACCGGCTTAGATGTAGGTAAAATTGATGGTTGGCGGTTTTCCCGTATGATCCGCTCTGGATTACTAAACACGCCTAAAAACACGCCTATTTTGCTAATTCCGCCCATTTATTGTGAGCGAATCGCCGAAACTACCGCACGTAGCTATGGCATAGATGCGGTACTGCCTTTTGAGCGCCAAGATATTCTGCCGCAAATACTCGCAAATGTGTTGTCGAGCCATTTAGAAAAAAGTAGTCGCTTAAACCTGTTGTTATTAGAACCCTTTGCCAGCAGGGCAAATGATATGAGTGAGCAATTAAAACTTAACTTTGCTATCACCCATGTCACAACTGAAAAAGCGGCGCTAAGTGCTTATAATCAGCAGCCTTTTGCTATCGTGCTACTGGATGCCACAGCGGCACAAGCAGAAAGCTCAAATCAATTAGTCGAAAAAATTCTGCAGCATAACCCTCAGCAAGCCATTGTTACTATTATTGACAAAAACGATGCCGATTACGCCGAGCAGTTATTACTTTCAGGCGTTACCGACTTTATTCGCGCCCCTTACGACCCCTCATTTTTAAATAAAGTCTGTGACCACGCAGCTCGTCGTGAAGACTTTATGGTCAGCTATGCTGAATTTGCTAATAAGGTACAGCAGCTAAGTATTAGTGAAGTAAAATATCGCGACCTGTTTTCAGCACATCAACGTATTTTATTGCACCTAAATACCGTGGTGCTTGAGCTAGACCAGCAAGGCAATATTCGTTTTATAAACCCTGCATGGGAGTCTTTGAGTGGTTTTGGGGTTAAATCGACCTTGAAACAGCCATTAACTGCATTTTGTACCAAAGAGTATAAACAGTCGTTACAATCCACTATTGATGACATTTTACAAGGTGGCGCAAATAAACAAAAAATAGAAGTTAAACTGCAACAAAAAAACGGCAATTCGGTGTGGGTTGAATGCCGCCTCCAGCTAATAAAAAATAGCAGTAATAACGCGACCATTACCGCCACACTCGATAATATTCATGAGCGTAAGCAAGCTGAGCTTCAATTACGCCATTTAGCATTGCATGACACGTTAACCGGCCTACATAATCGTTATTACTTCGACCAACAACTTAACTATATTTGCCAAAGCGAAAATACCTATGCAAATATTGAGCATGCGCTTATTTATATCGATCTTGATCACTTTAAAATAATCAACGACAGTAAAGGCCACCAACAAGGCGATATTGTTTTAAAAGAAGTGGCACAACTGTTTATTGCCAATATTAGTAATGAGCACCTGATCTGCCGTGTGGGTGGCGATGAGTTTGCGGTGATCCTTAAAAACACCAATTTATTAGATGCACATTTAATTGCAGAGGGGATTTGTAGTGCCATTGAGGGCAACCAATTTAAGTCAGAAGATCAAGTGTATTCAATTAGCTGCTCTATTGGCTTAACACAAATTACTGCTGATAATTGCGACCCAAATGAATGTTTAAAGCAATCAGATATTGCGTTATATATTGCTAAAAATTTAGGCCGTAACTTAGTACATTGTTATTCAAAACAAGATGGTGAAAACAATGCGCTGCAAACGGGCTTAGAATGGGGTCATGGCGTACGCCAAGCTCTACAACAAGACAGTATAGAACTTCATTATCAACCCATTTGGGATTTTAAAACTAATCAGGTTGCTTACTTTGAAGTACTACTGAGATTAAAGCTCGACGACGAACTTATTTACCCAAATCAGTTTATTCCCTCATTGGAAATGCTTAACGACACCTTTTTAATGGATCAATGTGTTATTCGTAACAGTATTGCAAGTGTTGCTGCGCACCCAGAGCTTCTTCAGGTTGCAATAAATTTATCGGCACAGTCATTTTTAGATGAGCGTTTACTGCCGTTAATAGAGTCGAGCCTCGAAAAATACCAAGTGTCTCCGTCAAAAATTATTTTTGAAATAACTGAATCGGCTAGCATTAATAATTTGGCTGCCACTCGTAAAATGATTGAACGGTTAAATAATTTAGGCTGCCACTTTTCGATTGATGACTTTGGTACCGGATTTAGTACCTTTAATTATCTTAAACAATTACCAGCCCAGCATGTGAAAATTGACGGCTCATTTGTCCGCGATATGCTTAACGACTCCATTGATTTAGCGCTAGTAAAAGCTATAAACGACATCAGTCGGTCACTAGATAAGCGCTCTGTGGCTGAATATGTGGAAACCGCTGAAGTATTTTTTGCACTCAAAGAAATAGGCGTAGACTACGGGCAAGGCTATTTTATTGCTCGCCCTGTCCCTATCAACAAGGTACTGATTGAATTAGAAAAAATAAAGAACAACCCTATTTTTTATCAAGATACCCTCACATCACTATAAACATTAATAAACAAATTTAAGCAATTTATTACTACCAAAATTACCCATCTAACCTATACTTTGCTTATCGGCAGCACAATGTCATGAAAATTAAGTGATTACCTTGATTTTACATGACATCTTTATTTCTTATCGTCTAGATGTCTATACTCTTAAAGATGGACATTTGGTCATAAGGAGGATGTTTATGACGCAACTAATCACGTTATTATTGTTTATACACTTTGCTATTGCGCTTCAATGTTACAAGTATGCTCAGATTAAAGGCTACCCTGTAAAAACCTTTACAGTGCTTGGACTGGTGCCTTACTTCAATGTTGTTGTGTGGGTTTACTTATTGTTTTTACCGCCTCTAGAGAGCTACCATGGCCAGCACAAGCAGCCACTTTAATTCCCTGTGTTATTGAGCGTATTATCTCTAATACGCTTTTTTTTACGTTACTTAAAATCAACACTGCACTGCTTTTTCAAAAAGGCCTCTAACTGTTGGCTAAACAATTTAAAGTCACGAATCCGCCCCGTTGTTTTGCGCCACAGTACACCAATATCACGATAAGCATCACCTTGTGATGGCGTAGCAAGCATGTTTTTGTTTTCTAAAATACCCGCGTTAATCGCCATTTGCGGTAAAAAAGTCACGCCAAGTTTATACTCAACCATACTCAATAAAGTATGTAAGCTAGCCGCCTCAAAGGGATTTATACAGCTAGAGCGGTTTAAATGGCACGCACTGAGCGCATGCCCAGTCATACAGTGCTCTCGCTCAAGTAAAAATACACTCGCTTCTGGTAGTAAATTAAAGTCTTCAATGCCTTTAGCTGGTGTGTAGTCTTTATGGTGCACTAAGCTAAAATGATCTTGTGCAAGTACTTGTGTATGAAATTTATCGGTTTCGTAGGGCAGCGCTAATAGTGCCAAGTCAATTTGCCCATGCTCTAACTTATCAAGTAGCTTGTCGCTGGTATCCTCCACTAAAACTAACTCTAAGTCAGCAAACGTTTGCTGACAAAAGTGATAAAGAGGCGCTGCAATAAAGCTCGCAATCGTGGGAATAACACCGACCGTTAATGTGCCGCTAAGCGGCGTTAAAAAGCTTTTAGTAAGCTCTTTTAAGCTAATAGTGTCGTTAATGATTTTTCTTGAACGCTCAACAACCTCTTCACCAATGGTGGTAAACATAAGACTGCGATTTTCTCGTTCTATAAGCTGACACCCTAAGGTCTCTTCTAAGTTTTGAATTGCGGTGCTCAGCGTTGACTGGCCAATAAAGCAGGCACTTGCTGCGCGGCCAAAATGTTGATGCTGATGCACAGCTAATAAATACTGTAGCTGCTTTATACTAGGGAGATTGGTCATTTTTCTTTCCACAAATAAAAAGACCCCAACACCAAGGGCGTTGAGATCTTTTCAAGCTAAAAGTCTTTTAAGTACTTTTTATTAAACCCCAAAAGCGGTTCTTAGTACGTAGAAAATAACAATAGCAAGGGCAGCACCAACTGGCAATGTAATTACCCAAGAAACTACAATATTTCTTATTACACCCATATTAAGTGCGGCAATACCACGTGCCATACCTACACCCAACACGGCACCCACTAGGGTTTGTGTGGTTGAGATAGGTAAGCCTGTGCCCGATGCAATAACAACGGTAGATGCAGCGGCTAATTCAGCAGCAAAACCACGGCTTGGTGTTAAATGTGTAATTCCTTCACCAATGGTTTTAATTACTTTTTTGCCTAAAATAGCAAGACCGGCAACAATACCTAAACCACCCAGTGGTAATATCCACCAAGCAATAGCCGCTTTCTTCGCGATTTCACCATTATTTTCAACAATGTTTACAACAGCAGCTAGTGGTCCAATTGCATTAGCAACATCATTAGAACCATGAGCAAATGCCATACAACAGGCTGTTAGCACCATAAGTACTGCAAACACTTTTTCTACATTGTTGAACTGCATTTCTCTATCCGCTTTAGGATCGATATTTAAACGAGAAATCGCAATTTTACCAATAACAGCAACTAGTACCGCTATACCTATAGAAATAGCAAAACCTTCAAAGGTACCTAAATTAATACCAATGTGCTTTAAGCCTTTTTTAATGGTCACAAGTGCCATAATAAAGCCAGCTAAACCCATGTATATTGGTACAAAGCGCTTGGCATTTTTAAGTGGAGCGTCTGTATCAAATATCAGCTTTTGTGCACTCATAAATATTAAGTACGCTATAAAACCTGATATCGCCGGCGTTACAATCCAGCTACCTACGATACCGGCAACCTTACCCCATTGAATAGCCTCTGTGCCTACTGCAACCAGAGCAAAGCCAATAATAGCGCCAATGATTGAATGAGTCGTCGATACCGGCCAGCCTAAAAACGAGGCCATTAATAACCAACTGCCCGCGGCAAATAAAGAGGCGATCATACCTAAAATCATCAATTCAGGAATGTCGGCAAATGGGGCCGCATCAATAATCCCTTTACGAATTGTTGATGTTACTTCACCACCGGCTAAATAAGCACCTGCAAACTCAAAAATCATCGCGATAAAAATCGCTTGTTTAATGGTAAGTGCTTTTGAACCTACTGATGTACCCATCGCGTTGGCAACGTCATTTGCGCCAATACCATAAGCCATAAAAAAGCCGACTGCTGCGGCAATTAAAATTAATACCGTGCCGTAAGATGCAATGATATCCATTGTGTAACCTTAATCTTTCGTGTTTGAACTGATTTTAAATTAACGAGCTAACATCAGCTCAAGACGTGATCCTACGCGCTCTGCAATATCTGCAAGCTCGCCAACCCATTCAATGATTTTGTATAAAAACATTACATCTACTGGATTTAGCTCACTTTCTACTTTACGTAGTTGGCGGCGTATTCTAATTTGCATTTCATCCGTGTCTTGTTCTATGGCATCCAATTCTACGAGCATTTTTTCAACCAGAGTAACTTCTCTGCCTTTAAAGCCCGTTTCTAACAATTCTTCTAATTCATTAATCGCTTTAGATGCTTGTTTTGTTGCATCAACACAACGAGTTACATACGCCAAAAAGTCTTCTTGAATCTCTTTTGGTATGATCATCTCACGACCAATTACACGCCCAGCAATGTCTTTTGCCTTATTAGCAATTTTGTCTTGTTGGGTTACTAATTCGAGAAGGTCTGTACGCTCTACCGGCATGAATAATCCGCCAGGTAGTTGTAAGCGTATAGTTCTTTTCATTTCATCGGCTTCACGTTCTAAATTACGAATAGTTAAACGTAGCTCTTCAGCTTGTTGCCATTCTTCTTTAAAAACATGATTAAAAAAAGGTATCAAACTTTCGCTTGCTTGATGCGCTTTTCTGATGTGTTCTTCTATTGGTTTTATAGGTGATTTTGCAAAAACACCTAAAAAATTTGTTGGCATAACTGACCCTTTAATCAATTCAATATGCTGTTCAGCGTGAATTTTACAGCATTAAGCTAGATTGTGAACGCTTTTTCTCATTCAATTATTTACAAAAAATAAAAAAGGCAGTGTATTACTGCCTTTCTTATTTTCTAGTTATTCGTATCACTACAGTGATTTTTCAATATCTTCTTGAGATGTATGACGAATATCTTTACCGTTTACAAAATAAATGACATATTCAGCGATGTTTTGACAACGATCACCGATACGCTCTAATGAGCGAACAGACCATACTAAATCCATAATTTTTGGAATTGAGCGCGGATCTTCCATCATGTACGTCATTATTTGACGGGTGATAGCTTCATACTCTCTATCTACTTTAGCATCCTCTTTATGCACTTCAAATGCACGTTGCACATCCATACGTGCAAATGCATCTAAAACGTCATGCAGCATTTTAGATACTTGGCGACCCATATTTTCAATATTTACTAATAAATCTTGTTGATCCTTAGTAAATGAGTCTAGTGCAACTTTAGCAATTCGCTTAGCTTCATCACCAATTCTTTCTAAATCAGCAATGGTTTTTGCTATTGCAATTACTAAACGTAAATCACTGGCTGCCGGTTGGCGCTTAGCAATAATACGGGTGCAATCCTCATCAATACTGACTTCCATTGCATTAACTTTGTAGTCGTTTTCACGTACTTTTTGTGCCAATACCGCATCGTTTTTGCTAACTGCATCAAGCGCGCTATTAAGTTGTTGCTCAACCAACCCACCCATACTCAGTACATGGTTTCGCACATCTTCTAACTCTTGGTTAAAACGACCAGAAATATGTTTATTAATGTTGTGTTCCATAATGACCTTCTTTAATAATTCATTGTTTTAGCGTTTTAACCCGACTAGCCGTAGCGTCCGGTAATATAATCTTCAGTTTTTTTCTTCGTTGGTGTGGTAAATAAGGTATTGGTATCTGAATACTCAATGAGCTCACCCATATACATAAACGCGGTTTGATCAGATACCCGCGCTGCTTGTTGCATGTTATGAGTAACAATAACCACAGTAAACTTATTCTTTAAATCATTAATTAGTTCTTCAATCACTAAAGTTGAAATCGGGTCGAGTGCTGATGTTGGTTCATCAAGTAATAATACCTCTGGCTCTATCGCAATTGAGCGAGCAATAACTAATCGCTGCTGCTGACCACCCGATAAACCAAATGCGCTATCGTGAAGTCTGTCTTTTACTTCATCCCAAAGAGCCGCACCACGTAGCGATTGCTCTACCACTTCATCAAGCTTACGCTTTTCTTTAATCCCTTGCAGGCGAAGACCGTAAACCACATTCTCGTAGATTGATTTAGGAAACGGGTTTGGACGCTGAAACACCATGCCAACATTGCGACGAAGCGCAGCAACATCTACGCTTTTGTCGTAAATATTTTGCCCGTGCAGCATTATTTCGCCTTCTATGCGACAAATATCAACCAAGTCATTCATACGGTTAATACAACGCAGCAAAGTTGACTTACCACAACCCGACGGACCGATAAATGCCGTTACTTGGCCTTTCGGAATGTTCATATTTACTTTACTCAGTGCTTGTTTATCACCGTAGTAAAGGTCGAGATCTTTAATTTCTAGCGCTTTTTGTTCGTCTGTTAAATTATTTAAATCTAACTTCAAGCTTGGCTTTGCTTGGTTTACTTTTGGAGCGACTGTAATCATGTTTGTTACCTATACTAAATTAATGCTCAAGCGATCTGAATTTTTCACGTAAATGGTTGCGTATACCAATGGCGGTGATGTTAAGGGTAATAATAACCGACACTAACAAAAAGGCCGTTGCATATACCAGCGGACGCGCCGCTTCAACGTTAGGGCTTTGAAAGCCAACATCGTAAATATGAAAACCTAAGTGCATGAACTTTCTATCTAAGTGTATGTAAGGGAAGTTACCATCAAGCGGCAACGTTGGTGCCATTTTTACCACACCCACCAGCATAAGCGGTGCAACTTCACCCGCAGCACGAGCAACCGCTAAAATTAACCCCGTCATAATAGCAGGGCTGGCCATAGGAATAATGATTCGCCATAACGTTTCTACCTTAGTCGCGCCCAGTGCTAATGAACCATCACGTACTGTGCTTGGAATACGAGATAAACCTTCCTCGGTTGACACAATTACCACAGGCAGAGTTAATATAGCCAAAGTGAGTGCCGACCACATCACACCGGGTGTACCAAATACAGGCGTAGGCGATGACTCTGGGTAAAATAGTTGGTCAACACTGCCACCTACCATATACACAAAGAAACCTAGACCGAATACACCATATACAATTGACGGAACACCCGCTAAGTTAATAACCGCAATACGGATCATTTTAGTAATTGCGTTTTTAGCTGCATATTCATGCAAATAAATGGCGGCAACCACACCAAATGGCGTCACAATCACAGCCATTAACATCACCATGAATACCGTACCAAAGATAGCAGGAAATACACCGCCTTCGGTATTGGCTTCACGTGGGTCATCTGAAACAAACTTACCTAACTGCACAAAGTAATGGCCTAGTTTAGCAAAAAAGCCCATATCGTTTGGAAACCATACATCCAACACTTGATAAAGCGGGATAGTAACAATCTCACCACGCATATCTTTCACAGTTACTTGGTCACGCTTAGCTTGGTTACGCAGTGCAAATAACTCTTTTTCAAGCTCACCATATTGCGCACGTAAATCAGCACGGGCTTGAGCAAGTTCAGCTACGCGCTCATCAGTTAGCTCGTTATCAAGCAAATAAGCTTTTTCCTGTAAACGTAAACGCTCTAACTCGTAGTTTATATGACCAATATCACCATTTTGTAAATCCAGTGCTTCGTCATTTAAATCAACCGCACGCTCTACAAGATCATGTAATGTTTCAACTTTATCTGTAGTTATTGTTTCACCGTCTTTAATTACTGATTCTACATAACCGTAAAAGTTACCGTTTTTGCTACGCTCAAATACCGCGAGTGCTTTTGGTGCTGAGCTTTGTGTAATATCAGTTTCAAGTATCCAGCGAAAGTCTAAATCTACATACTCACGGTTACCGGTTTTAATTAGTAAACGCTCAACCTCGTCTTTTTCAAATTTAGAAACATCAATACCGGTTGCCGCTAAACGCGACTTAGGTACTAATTCACGGTCGTAAATTTCACCAATAACGGTTTGTTTAGTAATCGAGCCTTCAAGCTCATATTGCATAACTTGAGATGGCCAAAAAAAGCTTAATCCCTTCCATGCAATCATGGCGAGTAAACCAATTACTGAAATTAAACTGATGCTGACGGCACCACCGGTCATCCAAATCCAAGGAGAACCAGACCTAAACCACTGCTTTACCATGTCGTGTTTCTCCACTTACATTGAGCTATATTTTTCACGCAGCTGCTGACGAACAAATTCAGCAACGGTGTTGAAAATAAAGGTAAATATGAATAATACAAAGGCGGCTAAGAATAGAATTCGGTAATGCGAACTCCCCACTTCCGACTCTGGCATTTCGACGGCAATATTAGCGGCTAAGGTACGCATACCTTGGAAAATACTCCAATCCATAATCGGCGTATTACCGGTTGCCATCAGTACAATCATGGTTTCGCCTACGGCGCGACCTAACCCCATCATGACCGCAGAGAAAATACCTGGGCTAGCCGTAAGTAACACCACGCGAATTAGCGTTTGCCACTGCGTAGCACCTAATGCTAACGAGCCATTTGATAAATGTTTAGGCACACTAAATACCGCATCTTCGGCAATTGAGAAAATAGTTGGAATAACCGCAAAGCCCATCGCGATACCCACTACTAATGAATTACGCTGATCGAAGGTCATGCCTAATTCATTGGTTAGGTATTGACGCACATTGCCATCAAACATCCATAACTCAATACTTTCGCTCATCGCAAATGACAACCAACCAATAAATAACACCACAGGTATTAATAAAATTGAATGTGAGCCTTCAGGGATTTTATGGCGAATAACCGCAGGTAATTTATTCCAGCCTAAAGCGGTTGCTAAAATACCCAATGGCAGTAACACCAGTAAACCAACAATAGCCGGCAAGTGCTCTTCAATTAAAGGCGCTAACCACAAGCCAGCTAAAAAGCCGAGTATTACCGTTGGCAAAGCTTCCATTATTTCAACGGTCGGCTTAACCACTCGACGTAATTCGCTCGACATAAAGTAAGCGGTGTAAATAGCGGCTGAAATAGCAATAGGCACAGCAAATAACATTGCATACATAGCAGCCTTTAAAGTACCAAATGAAATTGGTACCAGTGAGAACTTAGATTCAAAATCATCACTTGCAGACGTTGATTGCCAAATATAACCCGGCTCAGGGTAACCCTCGTACCATACTTCTTGCCAAAGCGCTGACCACGTTACTTCTGGGTGTTCGTTATGAATTTCTAATACCGTTAGCTTGTTATCAGCCAAAATCAGCGCGGCATTTGAACGCGGAGCAATAGCAAACTGTTCAATTGCACCTTCACTGACTTTACCTTGCCACAACTTTGCTTCACTGGTTGTGTAATAAACACCTAGCTCACCATTTTGACCGGTTGTAAAAAAGGTGCGACGGTAAAACTCAGTAAAAATATTTAACTTACTTTGCTTGGTGGTTTCAAACGAACGAATTTTTTGAAACTCGCGACCTGAGTCAGTGTTTACTTCAAACCACTGCGATATTTCACCATTATCATTGGCCAGCATCAGGGAGTTAGCACCAGCTAATAATTGTGATGACACAATATTAGCGTTTTCTTCGTTGGCAGATAATAATTGGATTTGCTCTACTTCACTTGGGTAGCGAGTATCGAATACGTAAATTTGATTAGCAGAGCGAACAAATGTGCGGGTGGTATCCGGCGACATTAATAACTCATCTACGCGACCATCAACGTTCAATTCGGTACGTTCAACTTGCCATTCGACTTCACCGGTAAACATATTTTCTTCGGCTACAAAGCTGCTAAATACCACACGTTTATCGGCGGTAAGTGCCACAACGGCTGTTTTGTCCTCATAATGGCTAAAGGCAAAACGCTTAATAGCAGCACCTTGTTCATCAACTTCTAACGCCATCTCACCCAATGGATAACCTAAACGCGGGCTTAATTTACGTTCATTATTAGGGAAGGTGACTAAAAACTTAGGCGCAACAATAGTCACGGTGCCATTTTCTAAGCCATACGCATAATGACCTTGAAAAGGAGCACTATTTGCAAAGCTGGTTACCTTCGCAGGTAAAGTGGCATTAAGTGTTTTTAGTTTTTTACCAAAGTTTGCTTTATCAACACTATAGAAGTTAACTAGACCTTGATTATCAAGTAAGTAAGCAACCTCAGTTTGTTCTTCAACACCAAGCCCAACTATTTGCTCAGCATTAGCAACATTAAAGCTAGCGCGCTTTTCAACTTTAGCTGACTCGAAAATAGGCTGCACTACATAAAGAAGGTAAAAAAAGATCAATAGCAGTGCTATTAATACCATTATACCGCCTGCGGTTATGCCAAACTTAGCAAACCGGTCTTTAAATAGACGGCTTCGATCCGTATTAAAAGTCGGTTTATTCGGATTTGAAGTCATCAAAACACCCTTATATCTTAACGTTGGGCGCATTATATTTCATCAAAGTGACAGTAATGTTACAGTCGTAATAATTCTTTAC
>NZ_JASDDA010000056.1:0-22784 GCF_030407645.1 Pseudoalteromonas sp. APC 3495
TTTTTCACCCAAATTTGTATGCTTATTAGCATAACATTTCTTTCTTAATGGGTGGCCAAAATCACTGTACCACTACACTCGTTTTACAAACCAAATATTCCAGTAGATTTTTCCGTTAGTCATCAAGCAATAAAAAATGAACTAATCAAAGAGGAACTCTATAGGAATAGCTCAGCTGAAAAGGAAGAACTTCAAAATATTTTGTACGTTGACGTTATTGTTCAGCGAGTTCGTCAGCAAAGACTTATGACTAAAAATTACTGTGCCAACACACTTTTAATGTTAGAGCATTTGGGCTGTGAAATTACTTATGGAAGTAACTTTGAGGAACATAAAGAGCTTGCAAAAAAAAGGCTATCAAATGCTGAAGCAGCGTTATCTGAACAATATCTTTTAATTAACTTGGAAGAACCTGTTTCTGAACATAAGTACTTGAAGCTGTTATCTAATTCTCATTGGAATACGGAAGAACAAGAGCAGCTAATCTACACTTATGAGCTTATAAATCACTACCAACTTCATAGTCATCCGATGCTTATTGAAGAAGCATTAGCGTTTGACAGCTTTGGTCAAGGGCGCCAGCATATCTCTAATATTGAGCTGATAAAAAGCAATATAGAATTTAAAGAAATAGAGCTGGCTTACAAAAAGTTGGTGTTAGGAAAACTGGCGAAGATAACAGGATTACTCGAATCTGACACACCAGAGTGGACCAGCCATGACGCAGTGAGTTTTGTTAATTGGTTAGCTGAAGAAAAATTGGTTCTTAATGGTATTTTAGAGCCAGTAGAGAAATATTTTGAAGTGGTATTTAATTACACAAAAATATCAAAACCTCAGCCTGCAAGCACAATAAAAGCACTATTAGAGAAAGGGTTTGGCGTCCGAGTAGTGAAGAAAAAAGAAACGAAGTTTATTAACGGTAAGCGACCATATTATTTCAATATTAATCATGCAGACTTAGAGAAATTAAAAGCAGCTACAAAACTAACATCAAATGACCAAATAGCGAGAGCACAAGGCTTACTTTATTTCTATAAGCAATCGTTTCCTGAATTTAAACTCGAAGACACAGAAATTAAATCTTGCGAGCCAAAACAGTTAGAGAGATTATTAAAGTTTGCTCAGAACAGAGCTTCGTATTACGACTACTTCGATGAGCGAATAGTAAGAATACAATCTGAAGCTTGTGAGTATTGTGTTGCAAACTGAGTAGCGTAACTACAATGATATAGGGGACAGGACTTTATCTGACAGGCTAATTTGAGCGAGGAACGGACATTTATCTCGACTGTTACTAACTTATCTACATAATATACTTTATGTGATTAACCATTTTAGCCGCTTGAATTTCTGGTTGATTCACCCCACTTTATAATTAAGCAAATTAGTTAAAAGGACTTAATATGCTTTTCAATAATATTTCTGCTTTTGAACAAAGAATGATTGCTCAAGTAGTAGATGTAGCGTTTTTTACTATTCAATATCACAATTGTGCAATTGAAACGGCTTACTCAAGAACACAAAAGAAATTTCTTTTTGCATTCGTTGACCATAACTTGGGTTTTACTTGCTCTTTAAATGGAAATCATGCAAACGGTTACATCAATCACCGCGATGCAGTTGAACAGCTAGCCGCTTGTCGTAATCATGGAGTGTTTGATCCTATCCATTTCTACGAATTTCTAGATAACCAGTTACCTCATGTAAATTTCACAGAAGTCACTCCGATACAGTACGCTAGAATCGTTGGTAAAGCGGTTTCAAATTTTGAAGATAGGATATATTTCAATCACTGGCGCAGAGCAAAAATCTCTGAACAACAGGAAAAGAAAACGATTGAACTTATGGGGAATGAGGTTTTGAAGTTTTGTAAGGATAATGGACTTACTCCTGTATTTTATCCACACCCTACAAATAGAACACTTCAAGTCTTTTCTGATTTTAACCAAGACTATTTGAATCATGGTTTAACTCAATAAGTCCTTTTTATAACTGGTCGTTTAAACGTTCGTGGAACAGTTGGCTCGCACTTGTTCCTCGAACATTTTAGCCAAGTGTTTCTTGTCGCTTAACGAATCGTAATACGCATTTAAGGATTGGAGTATGAGTTATTATGAGGTGCTCGAAAAATTGTCACAAGAGTATCCAGTATTAATAGAAGACCTAATTGCTACAGATGACCTTGAGAGATGGGGTGTCATAACTAAAGCACTTTCTAAAGATGATAAATCTAAAATCTATGATCTGGCAGAGCCGAAGTGGATTGAGAGAAAAGTATTAGATGGGACATTGTTACTTCACCCTGATGTTCGCACTGAATTAGCTGCTCGCGATTACAAGCCCCTGAGCATTCATCGAAAAATGATCTGGGCTAGTGTTTTGGTGATGTATGACGGCTTTGATAGCAAAGAACGATATAATCGTATTAAAAATAAGATAATTAAGAAACACAGTAATAAGTGGTGGTTTGATGTTCATAAACGAGTCAAACCGACATATGCGGCTAAAAAGCGAATCGAGAAACAAGCTTTGGGCAATGTAACCTCTTTTGCGACTCAAAGTAGTTCATTTTTAGGTGGTGTTGTACAAGATTACCGAGATGATGCTTTAAAAATGATTCCAAAAGAATAAAACGCATAACAAGAGGCTGTGATGTCCAAAATCTGCTTTTGGCACTGTTGAGAAAGTGGGCTTAGGTCGTGAAGCTGATGATCAGACAAAATCGTTTTTGGACAGAAATGAGTTAGAGCCGACCAGTGGCTCTGTGCCAAAAGCGGACTTGGTACAAAAACAAAGGCACCTCATGTATCAAAAGGTGCCTTCTTATTTTGTTAAAAGTTGTTTTTATTTTTAACCGCTATAACTTGACCATTTTTTGCAATTTGGAAGTAAAGCTTATCTTCGTTGCTAGCATTAGATGCACTAACTACGTAGAAATTGTCTTCAACGCTAGCAATCGAAAGTTGCGACTTATCAATATTTTTCCATGACTCATCTAACTTACCAACTTCAAAACCAGCGTCTTTAAATGTCATCTTTTGAATATGTGTTGCAGCGATGCTAACAGCTTTCTGACCGCTGATGACACCATGATCTCCATGTGCCTGTACATTACTAGTTAGCAAGGCACCACAAAGCGCAACGATTGATATTAGTTTGTTCATTTTAGTCTCCATTTTGTATGAAATTCGTAAAGTTAAATTCGTTATTGTTTAAGGCCAATAACTTCGTATTGCCCTTTGACCATTAGCTGTATTGAAACTGGCTTGTCTGATTTGTTTTTCCAGTACCAGCCATGAGAGCCTTCAAATGGCGTGGTATAACTACCTTTCATTTCATTAGTAGTAGCAATAACATAGCTTTCAAAATATCCCGTTGTGTCACCTTCTGGCTCACCATGTAAATCGAAGTACAATGGAACACCATCGGTTAACCATTCATAAGTCATTTTTTCATGCTGCTTCATATAAAATTTATATTCGATGCCGCGTCCCGCAGGGACTGTCACTTCTATTGTTTGAAACTCATCCGTGCCTTTAGTTGTCTCTAATGACGTTGTTTCCACTTCAGCCGCTTGTGCAAGTGCTGTTAAACCTAACTTGTTTCCAATACCTGTCGGATCGATGTTGTACTCTGCTGGTAAGATAAAGGTAACCAGTGCAATAGCCGCGACAACGACTGCTGAAATACTCGCTTTAACGAGTGTTTTGGTACTAACTGTATGTTGCATAAAATTCTCTTTTATTTCTGTATTTCTATAAGTTAAAAATCGATTAAATGGTAAAGTAACCAGCAAGTTGTAAGCCCATCAACATCACACCAGCACTCATTAGTGCGGTATTTGTGACTGTCGAAAAGCGTTGAAATGAAGGCAGTTTTCGCCATGCATTTATCATGATCAAAATAAGTGCGAGCGCAGCAAATTGACCAAGTTCAACACCTAAGTTAAAGGCAATCAGGTTGGTAATAAGACCTTCATCAGCTAGGCTAAACTCTTGTAATTTGGTAGCTAAACCAAAGCCATGAAACAGACCGAAAATCAGCACCGCCCATTGGGTATTAGGCTGCCAATTAAAGCAAAGCTTAAAGCCACCTAGATTATCGAAGCCCTTATAAATTACGGAAAAACCGATAATGGCATCAATTAAATAAGCATTGACCTGTATGTCACTTAACACACCAAATAACAGGGTTGTACTATGCCCAATAGTAAACATGGTGACGTACAACAGTACGTCACGGCTACGATATAAAAAGAAGATAACACCGACTAAAAACAGCAAGTGGTCATAGCCCGTTATCATATGCTTAGCGCCTATATATAAAAACGGGATAAACTGTACTCCATTATTTTGCTCTAAAAATGCTCTGGTTTTATCATCGACTCCGTGAGCAAAAGCTTCGATACTGACAAGCGCTAACAGCGCAATCGTCAGATAAGTCAGTACTTTAATCATGTTACTTGGCATCTTGAGACTCCAATACTTCAACATCAGTCAAAATAGACTCCTTTTCTTTATGTAAAATTCTGTATAAGGCAGGGATGACAAACAGAGTCAAAATCGTTGACGAAATAATGCCACCAATGACTACTGTTGCCAGAGGCCGCTGAACCTCCGAGCCTATGCCTGTATTTAACGCCATAGGAATAAAACCTAATGAAGCAACGAGTGCGGTTGTTAACACAGGTCGAAGACGCGTCAGCGCACCATCAAAGATTGCTTTATCAAGTGCCAAACCATCTTTGCGCAGTTCTCTGATAAACGACACCATAACCAGTCCATTTAGGATGGCGATGCCCGATAAGGCGATAAAGCCAACCGCTGCCGAAATTGAGAACGGAATATCACGTAGTAACAGCGCAGCAATACCACCAGTTAATGCAAGCGGAACCCCCGTAAAGATGATCATGGCATCTTTAAACGAGTTAAGGGCGAGGATTAATAAACCAACAATCATGATTAAAGTGACAGGTACAACAATACTCAGGCGCTCTGAAGCGGATTGCAGTTTTTGGTAAGTGCCGCCATATTCCACCCAATAACCAGCAGGTACTTCAACGTTTTCATTAATGGCTGCTTGTATGTCTGCAACAAAACTACCTAAGTCCCTACCACGAACATTGGCAGTTACTACCAATCTACGTTTACCATTTTCACGATTTATTTGGTTAGCACCCGATATCAGCTCAATATCAACCAATTCTTTAAGTGGTACTGTATGTCCATCAGCCAACGTTATCGGTAAATAAGGTATTGAATCGATATCATTACGTTTGGACTCTGTGAGCCTTACTACAATATCTGAGCGCACATCGCCTTGATAAAACTTACCTGCAACTGTACCGCCCATAGCCATTGCCACTTGAGACTGTACTTGGCTAATACTAATACCAAACTGCATCAGTTTTTCACGATTTGGCACAAGATTAAGCATGGGTAAACCAGTGGTTTGCTCAACTTGTATATCTACGGCACCTTCAACCTGAGAGATTGCACCCTCTATCTCACTGCCTAACGTAGTCAACGTATCAAAGTCATCACCAAACACTTTTATCGCAAGTTCAGCTCTCACCCCAGCTAACAATTCGTTAAAACGCATTTGTATTGGCTGTAAAAACTCATATCGGTTCCCCGGAATTGGCTCTACTAGCGCGGCTAACTCTTCTACAACTTGAGTTTTTGTCTTATCTGGATCAGGCCACAACTCGCGAGGTTTCAGGATAATGAAGTTATCTGCGACACTTGGCGGAACGGCATCAGTTGCAACGTCGGCAGTGCCTATTTTGGCAAAGACGCGTTCAACTTCTGGCATTTGTTTAATTTTATCTTCTAAAGATTCCTGAAGCGCGATTGCTTGAGACAATGACGTACCCGGAATTCGCAGCGCGTGCATGGCAATATCACCTTCATCCAAATTAGGCGCAAATTCACTACCTAACTTAGTTGCCTGATAACCTGAGAAACCCACTAATACTGTTGCGGCTATAACAACGAACCAACGGGCTTTTAAAACCCAGTTTAAAGCAGGCTTGTAAAGAACAGTAGCACCACGAATTATTGGGCTATGTTTTTCTTTCACAGGCTTTTTAAATAACAAGGCAACCATAGCGGGTACAAAGGTAACCGATAACACCATAGCGCTAAGTAACGCGATAACCACGGTGATCGCCATCGGGTGGAACATTTTGCCTTCAACACCCTCAAGAGCAAAAATGGGTAAGTAAACAGCGGTGATAATAAACACGCCAAATAGCGCTGGACGTATGACTTCCTTTGTGGCTTCGAACACGAGTTCCATGCGTTCTTTTAGCGGCAGAGGTTTGTTTCCTGCTTGACTTAGCCTGCGAAGACAATTTTCCACGATAATAATGGCACCATCGACTAACAAACCAAAATCTAACGCGCCTAAACTCATCAGGTTAGCACTCACGCGAGTTTGTACCATACCTGTTACTGTCATCAACATGGCAAATGGGATCACTAAGGCTGTTAAAAATGCAGCCCTGAAATTACCCAGTAGCACAAAGAGTACAACGATAACCAATATCGCCCCTTCGATCAGGTTAAGCTGAACCGTTTGTAGCGTTTTATCTACTAATTTAGTGCGATCATAAACAGCAGTTGCGACTATACCTTCTGGTAAAGTGGCGTTAATTTCCTTGAGCTTTTCTCCCACGGCATGAGCTACTGTGCGGCTATTTTCGCCAATAAGCATAAATACCGTACTCATCACCACTTCACGACCATTTTGTGTAGCAGCGCCAGTTCTAAGCCCTTTGCCGTTTTCAATATCGGCTACGTCTTTTATATAAATTGATGAACCATCAAGCGACTTAAGCGGAATATTACCAATGGCAGTCATATCAGTAACCTGACCGGGCAGCCTTAACAACCACTGTGCGCCATTTTGCTCAATAAAGCCTGCACCTTGGTTTTGGTTGTTTTGCGAAATTGCATCAACCACATCGGCTTGTGACAGCCCAAAAGCAAGTAACTTTTCAGGTTTGAAAGCGACTAATATTTCACGCTCAAATCCGCCTATCGGGTTCACTTCTACTACACCCGGCACCCGCATTAACTGTGGTCTTATTGTCCAGTCATGTACGGTTCGTAAATCCGTTGGTGTAATAGGCGTGCCATCAGCATGTGTAGCATCAGGCTCAGCATCAACAGTGAACATGAATATTTCACCAAGACCTGTCGCAATTGGCCCAAGTTGAGGCTCTAAGCCCAGCGGTAACTCAGCGCGTGCCGCTGATAAACGCTCATTAACAAGCTGACGGGCAAAATAGACATCAGTATCATCACTGAATATTGCAACCACTTGAGATAGGCCATAACGAGAAACTGAGCGGGTATAGGTTAACCCCGGTAAACCCGACAATGCGGTCTCTAACGGAAAAGTTACCCTTTGCTCAACTTCTAATGGCGTAAACCCAGCCGCTTCGGTATTGATCATTACCTGCACATTGGTGATATCAGGCACTGCATCAATCGGTAGTTTGGTAAAATTCCATATACCCAAACCTGACACAGCTAACACCATCACCATGACAAGGAATTTGCGCTTTATTGAAAAGCGTAAAATTGACTCCAACATTTATACACTCCTAGTGATCGTGTGATGCGCCAGACTTTTCAATGTCGGCTTTTAAGATGTAGCTATTGTTGGTCACGTATTCGGTTCCCGCTTTTAGGCCACCTAATACTTCAATCCATTCGCCTCCAGTGCGGCCCAACTCAAGCATACGAACTTCATACTGCTCACCCACTTTGGCGTAAACAACAGTAAAGTCTCTAAAACCTTGTAAGCCAACACGCTTTACAGCCAGTGGCACATCAATGGTTGCAACTTCAATGTCAGCTTTTACGAAGCCGCCTTCGGCAAGGTTACGACCTTCTAATTCGACCCAAACTATTCTTGCCTGATCATCTCTCACGCTAGGTTCAATAAATGACACCTCACCTACAAGGGGGTCCTCATGACCTTCAATGTTTAACGTAACTGGCGTTTCCAGTTTAACCTTGGAATAATCCGAAGGATAAACCGCTAATTTGGCAATATGGCGATTAAGATTGGTAATGGTGAGTAAGGTTTTACCATTAGTTTGCTCACCCGCGTTTGCGAATAACTGGGTAATAACACCGTTAATGGGCGCTTTAATAACGTAGGGCTTAAGACTTTCATTACTTTCTACTGTGAATAGCGTTTGCCCTTTTTTAACAATTTCACCGTAATTGACGTGTAATTTGGTGATTTCACCATCGAAACGCGCAGCAATGTTTCGCTTAGCGTCCACAGGTAAACTTAATTTTCCATAAGCGGGTATGGTTTGATGAATTGTCGCAGGGCCTGCGATTTCAGTGTTGATTTCCATTGCATCGGCAACTGCCTGTTCAATTGTGGTGCGACCCTCGAAGTTGTCATATCGCCAATTGTACTTTTTACCCTGATAAGTTGCTTCAATGGCAACAACAAAAGAGTGAGGCTCATAAATCACCATATCACCGCGAAGAAAGTCACCTTGAGCATTGAAGTTAATATCATCAGTGCCATCGCCTAGGCGAATTAATTTTACGTTTAAATCGACATTCTTTGGGTCTATAGGTTGTCCATCATTTGTCGCCCAAACACGAAACTCTGGTGGCACACCAGTTTCAAAAATAGAGAGTTCAATGGCAAAATCACCATCTCGTAACATGCGCCCACGGTGTGGACCTTTCTCTGGTTCAGCTTGCTCTGCCGCAGGTGTTGATGCTGCAATAGCATTAGGTGCGACGACACCTGTGAATGAGATAATAATCGCCAAGCTCAATGACGACAGAATATTTTTATTTTTCATAAATTTACTCATGGTTTTACTCGCTATCACTAACGGGCACGCCAGTTAGGCGTTGAATTTCAATATGTTGTAAATGCAAAGATTGATAAGCATCAAGTAACTGATTTTGGGCGCTGAGCAGCTCTCTACGTATATCACTCCACTGGTTGTAGCTAAGCTTACCGATATCAAATGCCTGACTTGCTTCAGTCAATGCGGTTTCTAGTACGGGAATAATTTCAGCTTGAATCGTTTCAATGACATGGTGGGAATGCGCCATTTCTTGTAATAGCACATATAGCTGTGCATCCAGTTTCTGCATTAAGGCTTGTTGCTGAGTTGCCAGTACATCTTGTTTTGCGCGTAAGGCCGCTATTGTTCCTGCATTGCTATTGTCATTCCCCCAAGGAATAGATATACCCGCTACTAAACCAAAGTCATTTGTCGCTTCATATCGTCTCAATCCCGCAGTGAGTTGCCACTGAGGTTTTGCTTCAATGCGTGCAAGCTCCATTTGAGACTGAGCGATACGTTGTTCATTAACAAACTGCTGTATTTGTGGGACTTGCTTAAGCTTGATTAGCTGGCTTTCTACCGAGGGAATTTCCGGCTTAAGCATTAAATTCCCAGTTAATTTAAGCTCAGCCTGAGGCTTGCCCCATAAGGATGACAGTTGATAATGACTAGCTTTTAATTCGTGCTCTAAATCTTCTACAGCGAGATTTCTTCGAACCAGCTCGGCTTGAGCCAAGCGCATTTCAACATTGGAACTTTTACCCGCTTTTACTCTTTTGGCAATAGCGTCAACCACTTCCTGTGCCTGAGACACCGCTAATTGATTGAGTTTCAAGCGCTCTTGCTTTATCAAGATTTCAACAAACTGTTTAGCAACAATCGCAGATAAATCGAGGGCTTTTATTTTTTGCTCTACTATTACTGCATTTGCTTGGCTTTTTGCCGCATTAACTCTGCCATCAATTTGATCTTGTTGAAGCAACCAAGAGTATGTGAGCGTTGATTGCATACTTTGTAATGCGCTATGCTCACCTGTCCCTAACGCATCTTCAATCATTAAACCTATTTGAGGACGCTCTCCAATGCCAGCTTGCTCGATATTACCTTGCCACACAGCTTCTTGAGCTATCAAGGCTTTTAGCTCAGGATGACTTTGTAGAGTCATGGTCACAGCCTTGCTTAAATTTATAACCTGATGTGATGACTGTAATTGCTGCTGGGACTGCGCATTAGCCAAAAAGGGAGTTGATGTTACTAAACCAGCCCCCGTTGTTAAAACTAGACCAACAGCCAAAAACCGATTGCCGATCGGTTTTTTTCCGTTGCTTTTATAAAAATTAAATCTCATTCCATATCCTTAATTAATGGATGAAAAAAGTTTCGATAAAGTGATGAAAACTATCGACAGTGGATGCCGCTAGTACTGGCATAGTTGCCAATAATGCTAGAGTAATGATGATAGTAGTAAGTGACGGTTTATTAATTGGATTTAATAAACCCTCAACACGAAGACTCGTGTAATCATGTCCGAAGTAGCTAACAGACGCCTGATCGCAGTCCGTAGGAAGTGCTTTTTGAAGTCTAGCGACATCAATTAATGTCTGTGCGATATCAAGGTGGTCGTATTCTTTTGTGACCTCATTGTCGGCCATCTTTTCCGTCATTAAGACATATTGCTCGATTAGGGTTTGTTTTATACGTGACGGATAGAAGCTGGCAAGTGCCGTGAAAAGCACTTTAAATAACGGGTCTCTTGCCGTTACATGGGCCAGTTCATGATTAACGATGATATTAAGTTGTTCATCGCTAACTTGGGTTTGTAGTCCGGTTGATACATATATCTTGGGAGATATAAAACCTGTAGTAAAGGCAACAGGCACTTTAACAGGCATCAATAAATATTGATTGCCATTAGTCGTCCTAGCACCTTGTGCATCAGTAAAGCTTAGTAAACTCGATAATGCGATGGACTGTTTGGTTCTAACAAAGGTAGTCTTAGTTACGCGCCAAGCTAAATAGATTAGTGCTAAAAGTAAGGTTAACGCGTGCCAACTTGAAAAGCTAAAAATATCGATATGGTGCCAATGGGCAAAATCTTCGAACCAGCTTATGTTAAAAACTTTATCAAACCCTAACGAGTAAGGCATAAAGTAACCAATACAAGAAAAGGCTATCCACCAAGGTGCACTCACTAGTGACCACAATATAAACTTTTGACTATTAAAACTGACTTGTTTGAGTCTGAACAACACAAAACGAGATACGACAGCAACAGTTGCAATACCGATCACAAATGCAAGCACTGAAACACTGAGCAAATTTAGAACGATTGCCATATCTCCAACTAACATAATTAAGCCCGTTCCTTTCTTAGCTGGCGTTGTTTCTCGATCATTTTTTCTAATGTATCGAGTTGTTCGTCATTAAGCTGTGCCGAAGCAGAACTGAACGCAGCAATTAAGCTATTTTCACCATCATCAACAAAGTCACTGGTTACATTTGAAATAAGTTGAGCAATTAAGCCTTCACGATCTACTCTGGCTGAATAACAATACGCATGGCCTTGTTTAGTGCGTTTAAGTAATTCTTTTTTAAATAACCTATCAAGCGTACTTTGGATAGTATTTAACGAATTACCACGAGCTAACCCCAGTACTTTATGTACTTGCTTTGCATCCGCCTCTTTGACATTCCAGAAATGTTGAAGCACTAATTTTTCTAGTTCACCTAATTGCATAACACTTTACTCTATTTAATTCGCTGGCTATATTGCCACAACAAAAACCGATAGGCAATCGGTTTTTAGATTTAAGGGTATTATATGGGTTGGCTAATAACTAAGTATTTGATCACCGCTACGGTCATTGTCGCGGCATCGGAGCTAGCAAAACGAAATGATAAACTAGGCGCACTCATAGTGGCCTTACCGACAGTCACAATTTTAGCCATGATTTGGTTATATGTTGAAAAGCAGCCGTCAGAGAAAATAGCCAATCATGCTTGGTACACTTTTTGGTATGTACTTCTCACATTGCCCATGTTTTTACTTTTCCCCATGCTGATGCAGCGCTACAGTTTTTGGCTATCGTTACTCATCAGCTCATTAATAACTGTAATTTGCTTTTGGCTGTTTTCTTTATTGCTGAAGCTGTTTGGAATAGATTTGCTTCCTTGAGGTTAACAGCAAGGTCCTTTGTTCACCCCACAGCTGCCATTAGAGTATTTACGTTAACGCGTAATGGGGCAAAGGTGAGTCAGCAGACAACTCGCCTATGGATAGAAACGATTTAATAAGAAGCTCTCAAAACCTCTATAGACCGTGAACATGTATAATATAGATATGGTTCTAAAACGCACAACTCTGTCAGCATCGCGAGAAGTGACCCCTTTACTCCGTCATTTAGATCCAAGCAAACAATCTCAAAAGCCCATTGCCCAATGAACTCAGCCCACTCATCTTTATCATCAAAGGCTGCTGCTGACACCACCCCCACACCGAAGATGTTCTCAGGAGAGTCATTAATGTCCAAAAAGTCTCTATAGACACGACTCAATATCATTACTGATCCTGCAAGCTTCTTACTTCTGAGATTAGCTGCTACTATCGCCAAACCATTTAATAATTGATAAATTATATCTTTATTCACATCACCTTCAATTTGATGCTGTGTACTTTCCAGTAAGGATGTTGCAAGCTCTGCATACTTAGAATCAACTTTACAAATCTGAGTCAAATTTATTAATGCAGTAAAAGCCTCTAAAGAAGCTGTGCCACCAAGTTTTTCTTCCAAGTTTTTCCTGACATCATCTGGAATAACGTTAGGTTCAATATTTCCTTCAAGTGGGCCAGAGAAAAAAGCATTCAAAGGCAAAGGCTTTTCCTTCTCCAATATTTGCCGCAATTTGTTAGAAAATATTTGGTTGTCGCAGGTATTAAATGCGCCAATCAGCCTTCCATTTAGATCATCTTGTAACTGTTGAGCTGAAATGTGTCCGGGTAACCACCTTGGTTCACACCTCAAATCAATAAATGTTTGGCAGTAAAAAACAAGTCCTCTTTGTTCCATCGCCCACTTCTGTACATCATTAAACTGGAAGCCATATTCAACGGCGACTTTGGCAATTAAAGAAGCTTGACCAAAAGCTGCAAAACGCCTGTAGAAAGAGGGCTTTTCTTTAAATATGGATAGTCGGGATAACTCTCCATCGACAAAAACAAATAGAGCACTGATGAGTTTTATTTGCTCATATGTTTCTGGTGAAATTAAGCAATCAAAAGCCGCACTAATTTCTTGTTCAAAAGCTCCAGCTTTGTCGGCTAGCCCCACTTCCATGCATCCAATTAACATAAATGGGTTTTGCCACTTAATAGCATCCTCTATAAGTGACTTGAACAAATCATCATCCAGCTTTTCTTTAGCAATGGCTCTTGATATCGAGGAGTTAGCACAAGCTATAAAATTTAAATAATTAGTGTCCTTATCTTGAAAATGCTCAACCAATTCATTTTCGCAATATTCAACGATATTTTTACTGTCAAAGTAAATGCCAATAAGTCTTTCATAGTACTTGAGGCTTCTAGGCACCAGAGTCTCAATTCTGTTAACGCGTGTTTGTCCTTCATGCCCTAAGACTTGCTCTAGGTAAGTAGGTGTAAGTCTGAGATCTGCAATAAGTTCGGCGGCATCTTCATCACTTAATTCATCGCGTAAAATGGATATCCACCTTTCCGAATCAGCTACTGGTAACCTATATTTTTCCGCCTCTTCCTTAAATAACTCTATCCGTTTATCACTGTCAGGGTTTAATACCCAAAAGAGATCTGTATTAAATTCCTCTTCTTTTCCTGTAATTTTTGTCGATATCGAAAAAGCTGAATCTACACATACTTCCCAATTATTATCTTGTTCACATTTAACTATTGCCGAACCAGTTTTAGAAGCATATGCCTGACGTACGCTTGCCATGATAACAGCCCTAGAAAAAGAAGCTGCTGAGCTGCCAAAGGTTATGGTCGCATCTGACACAATATCAATATCTTTACAAAAATCAGTATCTTTTAAAATTTCGGCTCTTATAGGTTCGGGATACACTCTAAGTAAATGCGCTGCGATATATGCCTTTTCCTCATGGTTTCTATCCATTGCGCTTATCCTCCAACTGGCCTAGATCAGTTTCTACCGCATTTTTAATAAACCTCTTTGATGAAGCCACAACAGTATTAAAGCTAATTGAGTCATCATTTTTTAATGGGTGCAATACATAATCATTTAGCCACTTTTCGTACTCTACTTTTCTATCAGTCTCATCGAATTCAGTCGAGACTATCAACAGGTTTATTCGAAGTGATTCACCAAAATAACCTAAGCCATCTTCATTTCTAATATCGTGACACTGTGCCCAAGATCTAAAGTCAATCAGGTCATAGAGCCAATTGGACCTAGCTATGCGTTCATCGATGGAAATGTTTTCATTCCATTGCCTCTTCAGGATATCTGATAGCTGTTTCAAAGTGTTATTTAGCCAATGAGCATCCCTAGGCAACTTAATCAAGCCGCTTACTTTTAAGAGAGATAAATGCTGCTTTACCAACAAAAGCTCTTTATCCGGACGAAGAACACCATCTTTTACATTGGACTTATCCAAATGATACTGCACCTCTTCAGAACTAGCTGAAATAACACCAAACCCTGATTCCCTAAGTTTTGCCCTATAAACATACTTATCTTCTGCACTTATTTGCCCTTTTAAATGAAGAGTTTCCAATAAATCCAAAGTAGTAAATACTGGTTCAGTCTTCTCTCTTATTTGGATGTTTGCGTTCTGGTTTATCGTTCTATCATCAATCAACACTCCGCCAGTAATACACTTTTTGTGGAATAGCTCACTTATTGGCGTTGATTCAATACGATGTCCCTTCCGCTCGGATGCATCCAACATTTCAGACAACGTAACTTGGCCAGTCTCAAGCCCAGCGTGAAAAGCTACTTTAATCTTATCTAGAACCGAGTCCGCTTTTTGGATAGTAGAATCAAAGTTTCGCAGAGCCTTATACCTCCTATGATCCTCTGAATCTACGTACAATTTGATGCCCGTATCCTTAAACTTATCTAAAACACCTAGAGCCATTAGATAGGTTACAGACAGTGAGTCTAAATACACTGAAGCTGAATCAGAGAGTTCATGCTCCTCTGGCCAAGTTTCACCGTGTTGCTGTTGTTTTAAGTACTGAACCGCACCGCTATGCTCAGTGTCAGTCAATAAAGAAAGTTCTTTAAGCTTCCCAATCAACGTCACACACGAAACTAAGTTTTTATAGTGGGGAGAAAGGTCAACCTCCTCCTGCCTAAAGCTACCTACATGATAAGCAGGATAAGAGCTTACAACTACACATTGTTGCTCTACTGTTTCCCCGTTCACCGCAGTTTCTATCAACATGGCGAGTTCATCACCAACGCTCAATGCTAGCTTAGGGTCTTCAATAAGGCGGGTAGGGGCTACTTGGATACAGTCATCTAATATCAAGCTTTCAAAGTTTTTAGCTTTCGAAACTTGACTTGGTTGATGGAAAGCCACTTTTTGCTTTTCTTCATATAGCCACATGAGCAAAGAATGAGAGATTACAATTTTAGGAAATACTTTGAAGAAAGGGTCTAGAAGTCCCAAGTAGCCTATTGTAAGTACACTTGATACATCCACCGTAATCGATTCTGCGTCTATAAATTTTTCTTCTCTTAAGCTGTGAAATGCTGCAATTGCACTTTTCTTATGAACGCTATTGTTTTTTGTATTTTCAAAAGGCTGTATTAAATAAAAATCAGAAAGACTTCTGTGCAATAGATCAGCTAATAAGAAAATTGGTGCCTCATTGTTTAAATATGCTTTATATACATGATCATTTTGCTCACGTTGTGCATACATCATTTCCTTCATATCTTCGAAGGAGCCTGTATGTATCGGCCCACCATTTTCTGATGATAAAACTGCTGCTCTGTTTAACCACTCAGATGAACTTTTATTATCTTCCCAACCAAGTAAAGTGGCAGTGAAATAGGCAGAAGCTAGAACTTCTGGGTCATCAGGAAATTTCTGGGTAGCGAACTCCAAAATTTCTTTGGCTCTATTTGGTAACTGTGCTTTCGCTATGCTGGCAGTTTGAAGTAACTTAGCTTTGCTTAGCTCTTCCTTTTTCTCCCATCGAGCCTCTACAACAGACGCCAATGCATCCCAATTACCGCTATAAATATTAAGATGAATGTCTAAGGTTTCGACATCTAGCCGTTCATTTCCGATTCTAGATAATTCTTCCGTTAACTCTCTAGCACTTTTCAAATTTCCACTTCTAAACAATGACCACGCCTTGTGAAGTTTCAAAGGCTCACTTCGATCAACTATTTCCTTGTTACCTTCTAAAAACTCGTCCAATTCTATAAATTTTTCATTTTTTGAGTAAGCGTTCGCAAGATTTATTGCATCAGCTTCTGTTTTAGTCTTTTCGAATAGCTCTTTTGCATACGATAAGAACTCATCTTTTGTTCCTGAAACTGAGAGCATTGTTACAAGCTGGGCTAGATCACTTACTTTTCTGGTCTCTTTATATTGCTCTATCGCCAGAGCAATAGGGTCTTCGCCTCTACGTGTAGCAATGATGTTTTTAAGCAGCGGCTTTTGTTCTTCAGGCACTAAGTTGTCACTTTCCAACAAGACTTCTGCTTCATCAACAAGCCCACAACCAGCTAAAACTTCAATTTCAAACATTGTTGCTGCGCTGGGGTTAACTCCTTTTTCAATTTGGGTTCTGTGAGTCCGAATATATTCCAATGCTTCAGTGTAACCCTTTTGCTTATGGGCCAAAATAAATCTGGCTAATCCTAGATCTCGCTTGGTTTCACCGTACAATATAGATAGCTTATCAACTTCCTTCTCAACCTTGTCGTAGTCAACATCTAAGCCAAAAGAAAACGCCAATGGCAAATATTTTAGGGAATCAATAGAATAATCAGAAAAAAAGGATTGCAGTTCCCTCTGTGCATCTTCTTGAGTTTCAGGAGTTTTCAATCTGAGCCAGAGTGAATATTGGTTTGATAACGCAGCTATATCTTTCCCAACATCACAACCTATGAGTGCAGAGCAATACGTAAACATTTTCGCTGATTTTAGTCTCAATTCAACTGATTTTGCATCGTCTGCGAGCGGGTATTTCTCTGCGGCAAACGGCACTTCTAGGATAATATTACGTCTTATTTCAGGAACTTTTACTGAATTAGTCAACAGCGACATTGCGACTGCATAAGATAATCCGATAGATTCAATTTGATTTAAGTCACCTAACTCATCTACCTGCTCCAGAGCTTTTTCCCACTGTTCAGCTTGAAGAAGAGAATTTAGCAACGATTGTTGGCCATCAGTGTCTAATGATCGAATTGTCAGCCCTGAATCAAACAACCATTGAATAGCATCAGTAATTTTTTGCTTTCTTTGTTTAAGCATAAAAACTGCTGAATAATTTAACGGCATTGGCTTATTTAATAATTTGTCTATTGCTTCAGCTTCATTTCCTTCAACGGCTGCTATACACGCTTCAGCAATCTCTGTCTCTTCAGTCCATGTAAGCCTTTTAGACTCTTTAAGGTATGATTTGCTAAGCTCTATTTCTTCAAAGCAAATGTATCTCGACAATAGTGCAAGCGCTTTGGCTTTTAGTAAAGGACTAGCGCCTTTAAATTCACCGTCTAGTATGCTGCCAGCTAATTCCCTACAAGTTTCTTCTTTAGGGTAATTTGCAAAAAACCTAAACTCTTTTATTTCACTTATTTGTTGTTCTATGCTGGCATCTTGGAGATGAGGGGCTGTAAAACCAACTTCCGTAAGCTTCTCGGTAACTTTCTTAGATGTTTCATCAGAAACGTCCTCAACTAACTCGTCGCTAATTTTTGAGCTTTCTAGTGCAAGTTTTTTGTACTGAAAGAATGTTTCAAAACCGTAAATAGCAACGCTTAATAATATGAGTGACCATCCCCAAGCAGCATTTGCTGTAGCTATTGGCTTTTTCCATTGCGGAAACATATCCTGACTTGCCAATACCCAGTTCAGCAACTCAATCCAAAGAGGTTGGCTTAGAAGAGCTAAACCAGTGACTAATATTGGCCCTATGACAAACTTAGCGAGTGATGGTCTGATATAGGAAAAAAGGAAGTCCAATACCTTGTGCAATATACTATTCCAATCAATATTCCTCATAATTCCCTTCCTGACATTTAACAGCTTGATTAAGGCCAACTTTTATTGATTGCGGTTACATACCACTATCTTCAATTTTGTGTAGTAAAACCATACCATATTCTACCAATGTTATGGTTCTCATAATATTTTAACAAGATTGAATTACAATGAATTTTTGTGAAATTACCGGCATATTTCTAAATTGTTTTGGGGCAAAAACGGGTTAGTGCCAAAGTCTGTCTACGGCACATATACGACTGTCAGACTTGATTGAGTCTTGTTAATCGAGTCTGACAGTTCAAGTTAATGCTTAAGAAAGTGATGTTGCTTAACTCAGTAATGGTTTGTATTTTACCAATGGCATTAATCGTTCCGCCAAGTTATTCAAAGCAGCCTGACGTTCTGGAAAAAAACCATAACAATCATAAGTTTGTTCAACACCTTTAAGGCTATGATTCATACACTTCTCAGCTACCTCTCTCCTTGTTCCTATTTTTGACAATAAAGTGCGGAAAGTTCGTCTCAAGTCGTGAATAGTAAAATGCTCAACGTCTACATTTGCCATATAATTTGGTCCCGGTTTTCTTTTGCCATAGGCAACTCCGAACAAACTGGCTACAGCATCATTAAGGGTGTCACTTGCAATATGCGGCTTTTTACTGGCCTTCCGTTTTGGAAATAGGTACTCGGAATTGCCGCTGAGTAATTTGAGATCCTGAAAAAGAGATACAGCTAAATCAGGTATGGGCACAATCAGTGAAGCTTGAGTCTTCGTAGCGGTATCCAGTAGCTTGAAAGTTTGGCGCTTTAAATCAACTTGTTGCCATTTAGCCGATAACAGTTCCATCTTACGAGTCCCTAAAATTAACAGCAGGACCAATGCAATATATGAGGCGGTCGGGATCTTATGTTGATGCTCACGAAAAATAGAAAATGCATCTTCTATTTCATGTTCTTCTAAAAATCGTTGACGCTTTTTGTCTGCGCCTCCAGCATCTTCTGACTGTGAAAACTCTTGTGCAATATTACAAGTGATCAGTTTATATTTTGTAGCAATTTTAAAGACGCGTTTAATAAATAATAGAACCTGATTGGCGACAGAGGGTCGCCCGGAATCTAATACTCGTTGGATGACATTATCGATATCGTAACTATGAATACGATCAATACGTATAGCGCCAAGGTGTGATTTAATTTCATTGTTATAAACGCGTTCATAGATGTAAGTGGTCTTGATCTTATTGCGCTTTTTCTCAAGAAACTTTTGTGCACAGTCATCAAACGTGATGAGCTTGGGTTGTTTTTGCCGCTCGATATCTAATTTAGGATCAATGCCATCATTGAGCTTTTTACGACATTCAATTGCGGCTTTTATGGCTCCTTCAAGGTTGAGAAGCTCTTCATGATCAGTACCATAAGAACCGATCTTAAACTGTCTTCGTTTACCGTATAGTTGATACCTGATGATCCAACTCGCTTTACCCGGAGATTTAACATCAAGATATAAGCTTGGATAGAAATTTTCAAAAGTGGGGTTACCGAGTTTGACGAGTTCATCTACTCGGTTTCGTTGTTCCAATATTGACATAAGCTCACCTTTATTTAATCAAAAAATGTGGTGAGTAGATGAAGAGATAAACACCAAAATGAAATCGAAAAAGTCACCACTTTGGTCACCACTTGACTGTCAATTTGGACCGTTTTTTATAAGCTTGCTTAAATATTTGGAAGGAAAAGCCTAAAATATCACGTTAAATTGCTATTTTAGGCTTAATTTATACTAGAAAACTTCTTATTCTATGTTTTGGATCTGCTCACGCATTTGCTCAATCAGGACTTTTAGCTCTACAGCTGCGTTGGTGATGTCACTATTGATAGATTTAGATGCTAACGTGTTTGCTTCACGGTTAAACTCTTGCATCATAAAATCTAAACGACGACCACAAGCTCCACCTTTATTCAAAATTTTGCGTGTTTCTTTAACGTGTGACTTTAAACGATCAAGTTCTTCTGCTACATCTTGCTTTTGTGCAAGGTAAATCAGTTCTTGTTCAAGGCGTGACTCATCAATATTTGTTGTTAAATCTTCAAGTTTTTGTACTAACTTTTCACGTTGCCATTTAGTAATTTCTGGCATATGTGCTTCAACAATATCAACTTGCTCTAAAATGGCGGTTAATCGTGTAGTTATCATTTCTTCAAGGTTTGCACCTTCATCGCCACGCGCAGATTTAAAGTCTTCAATTACTTGGTCAAGACCACTAATAAGAGCTGTATTTACACTATCCATATCAATTTCTTGTGCTTCCATAACACCAGGCCAACGTAAAATATCCACAGGGTTAATGTCACCACTGCTTTGTTGCTGAACCCACTTAGCACTATTAATTAACTGCTCCGCCAGCGACTGATTAATTGATAATTCACCAACATGTGCAGGGTTTGCGACAAATTTTAAGAAAACTTCTACCTTACCACGCTGTAAGTGCTTACGCAGACGCTCGCGAATAACGGGCTCCATGCCACGAAATTGCTCTGGTGCACGAATAAATGTTTCAAGGTAACGTTGGTTCACTGAACGAACTTCCCACGTGCCAGTGCCCCATTCGCCTTTAATTTCGCGACGCGCATAAGCTGTCATACTGTGGATCATGGATGATTTCCTACATTTTTAAATACAATAGTGTAATGATTATACCGTAACACTGCTTAAGCTCTAAAGAAAATTTAACCTACTGAGTGTTTTTTAAACACACTTTAATCTAAATCAACATGGCATCTGTATTCACATCCACATATAATGTGGCAAATTCAGAATTAAGGGGATCGTCAATGCGTCCAAGCGAAAGAACACCTAATCAAATTAGACCGGTTACGTTTACACGTAACTATACTTTGCATGCTGAAGGCTCAGTATTAGTAGAGTTTGGTAACACTAAGGTACTTTGTACCGCGACTGTTGAAGCTGGCGTGCCACGCTTTATGAAAGGCCAAGGTAAAGGTTGGGTAAACGCAGAATATGGCATGTTACCGCGCGCAACACACACACGTAACAGTCGTGAGGCAACGCGAGGTAAACAAGGCGGTCGTACAATGGAAATACAGCGTCTGATTGCTCGCTCTTTACGTGCAGCAATAGATCTAAAAGCACTCGGTGAAAACACAATTACTATTGATTGTGATGTAATTCAAGCTGATGGTGGTACACGTACAGCATCAATTAGTGGTGCATGTGTCGCACTCGTTGATGCACTTACTTACATGCGTGCAAAAGGGATGATTAACTCAAACCCACTTAAACATATGATCGCGGCTATTTCTGTTGGTATATATAAAGGCCAAGCGATTAGCGATTTAGAATACCTAGAAGATTCTGACGCTGAAACTGACATGAATGTAATTTTAACTGAAACCGGTAAAATTATTGAGGTACAAGGAACCGCTGAGGGTGAACCTTTCTCGTTTGACGAACTTGATGAGCTACTTACACTCGCTAAGCATTCAATTCGTGAAATTATTGATGTACAAAAGCAAGCACTAGCATAAATAGGTAACTGGCAATGAAAGAATATCAAAAAGAGTTTATTGAGTTTGCTTTAGAAAAGCAGGTATTAAAGTTTGGCGAGTTTACTTTAAAGTCTGGCCGTACAAGCCCATACTTTTTTAATGCAGGTTTGTTTAATACCGGTCGTGATCTTGCTCGCTTAGGTCGCTTTTATGCAGCGGCACTTGAAGATGCAGCAATTGAATATGATGTACTATTTGGTCCTGCTTATAAAGGTATTCCAATTGCAACAACAACCGCAGTTGCGTTAGCTGATCATTATAATAAAGATGTACCTTATTGTTTTAACCGTAAAGAGAAAAAAGCACACGGTGAAGGTGGTAGCTTAGTTGGATCTGAGCTTAAAGGTAAGATCATGTTAGTTGATGATGTGATCACCGCCGGTACAGCTATTCGCGAGTCAATGGAAATTATTGCGGATAATGGCGCAGATTTAAGTGGTGTTTTAATTGCACTTGATCGTCAAGAAAAAGGTAAAGCTGAGCTTTCAGCTATACAAGAAGTAGAGCGTGACTTTAATACTCAAGTAACTTCTATTGTTAAATTGGCTGATCTAATCAGTTACCTTGAAAATCAAGGAACCATGGATGAGCATTTAGCGGCAGTAAAAGCATACCGAGATCAATACGGTGTAGCATAAGTAAGAGCCTCGCAAAAGCGGGGCTTTATTTTGTTTAAAATTTAGCAGAACTCGCACGAATAGTTAAAGCGAGTTAATTCTCATAGTCGAGTGATTAAATCCAACTATAGCCATAAAAGCATTAGCAGATCGTATAAGTACAGAGATTAATGTTCCATCGGATCAAGCTAAAGATATAAGATCTGCAGAGGTTACTCTCCTATTGGTGATCATGATGATCATTCTTTCACACATTTAAGGGCTACCTCACAGTTAAACGCTTAAATACCGCGTTTATTGTTAATAAATTGATAGTTATGTTGTGTTTTTAGTATCTATCGTTTAAATATCCAGCGAACAGTCATTTATTTCAAGTTTTCTTCAAAAAAGGGTTGATCTGTTTTCGGATCTCCCTATAATGCGACCCCACAGAGACGGCAGACAGCAACGCTTAGCGAAGCACGAGCTACTCAGTGAGTCGAGTAAAACTTAGTTTCGAAAACTTTCAAGTTTAACAAAATTAAGTGTTGACAAAA
>NZ_JASDDA010000057.1:0-22421 GCF_030407645.1 Pseudoalteromonas sp. APC 3495
GATAGCTGATAGCTGATAGCTGATAGCTGATAGCTGATAGCTGATAGCTGATAGCTGATAGCTGATAGCTGATAGCTCTTTAGAAGGATTTGATATGAAACTCGAAGATATTCGTCGTGAATACCTGCAAGATGCGCTCAGTGAAGACAACTTGCTTGATGATCCGTTTAAGCAGTTTGAAACCTGGCTTGAGCACGCTGTTGCCAGTAACTTGCCCGACCCTACAGCAATGGTGGTCGCTACGGTTGATGACACTGGTCAGCCTTCACAGCGTATTGTGCTGCTAAAGCATTTAGATGATAACGGTTTTGTGTTTTTTACTAATACCGGTTCACGAAAAGCACAAGAGCTTAAAGGCAATAATAAAATTTCCTTGCACTTTCCATGGCACCACATGGAGCGCCAAGTAATTGTATATGGTGAGGCGCAGCCGCTTCCAACCTCTGCCGTGGCTAAGTACTTTTTATCACGTCCAAAAGAAAGTCAATTAGCCGCTTGGGCGTCGCAACAAAGCCGCCCGGTGTCGTCGCGCAAAGTGTTAATGGAAACCTTTGCCAATATGAAAAACAAGTTTGCCAAAGGTGAAATACCACTCCCTGATTTTTGGGGCGGATATTGTGTTGTGCCGCAAAAAATCGAGTTTTGGCAAGGCGGAGCTCATCGTCTACATGATCGCTTTATGTATCAGCGTCAGCCCGATAATAGCTGGCAAATAACGCGCTTAAATCCGTAGTGGGCTAGTTTTTTGAAGTTTATAGATTCGCATTGCCATCTTGATTTTAGTGAGTTTGATGCAAACCGCGAATCACTTATTAATGCCTGTGTAGCAAAGGGCGTTAGCCAATTTATTGTGCCAGGTATTAGCTTGGCGCAATCTCAAAACCTACTAGAGTTTAAAGCAACCTACCCACAAGTCAGCATAGCGGCAGGGCTGCATCCTTATTTTTTAGAGCAACACCAACAATCACATTTAGAGTCATTATTTAATTTTGCTAAAGCAAATAAAACACAGCTGGTGGCTATTGGTGAGTGCGGGCTCGATCGCAGTATTTCCAATCTTGAAAAACAAACATTTTTGTTTGAGCAGCAAATAGCGCTTGCTAATGAGCTTGATTTACCGCTAATTGTTCATCACAGGCAAAGCCATGATTTAATTGCGCAGTCGTTTAAGCGTTGTAGGCCAAAAAACGGCGGTGTGATCCATGCTTTTTCAGGCTCAATTCAACAAGCGCACTATTATATAAAGCAGGGTTTTAAACTTGGAGTCGGTGGGGTTATAACTTACGAGCGTGCAGCTAAAACACGTGCAGTTATAGCAAAGCTTGAGCCGCAGCATTTAGTGCTTGAAACTGACTCACCTTCAATGCCGCTAAGTGGCTATCAGGGGGAGATAAATACCCCACTGCATATTCCTAACGTATTTGATGCGCTTTATGGTTTAAAACCAAATAGCGATAAATTTCAATTAGCTGAGCAGCTTTATGATTCATGCTCAGACGTTTTTTGTATATAACGATTTACTTGCCAGCGCTTTAATCCTCGGCCTAATTGCCAAGTAAAAATACAGGCAATCACTAACATAAGTAGCACTTGGCGACCTAAATCATGAAAATGATTATGGCTAGCCGATACCGCAGCACGGGTTAAATAGGTAATAGATACAAAGCCAATCGGGCGGTTGTCGTCTGAAATAACTTGCTCAACAAAAGGCGTTTTTAACTTACTAATACCCGGTGATGAATCAGGTAATAAGCCATACACATGATGCGATTGCCAATTATCGCTGCTCGCAAGTACCACACCTTGTTTGTCATAAATAGTGGCCGAGAGTACAAATTCATCTTTACTGATATTGTTGCATAAGGTGGTCAGTTGCGATTTGTTTTTTTCTATCAGCGGATTTTTAGCATTCAGTGCCATAAACTGAGTGAGAGATTTAGCTGCGCTATTGGCATTATCGTAAAGCAGTTGATGACTTTGAAAGCTACTATTTATACCCACCCAGCTTAATAATACAAAGCAGCCAGCGGCCAATAGCAAACGGACTAAACGCTTTTTTTGCGAGGCTGTAAGTGGATTTTTAAGATGGTTATTTTTCATAGTCACCGTATATGCTGCTGACAGCATTTTGATTTGATGTTACAACTACACTATAACCTTAAATCCACCCTGATGGCGAATTTTGTATCTTATATCCTTATCATCAATGCGCTAAATGTCAGGAAATATAAACGGAGATCCCATGTCGAACGCGAACATGGCACAGCACAGCGCTGAGCAACCATTATCACAACTTACCCTAAATAAATGGTTCAGCTATCAAAAGGGCGTATTTGCACCTTTAAATACAATTCCAAGCAGAGAACGAGGGCTTTTTAGTATCGCATTTGCAGGCGATTTTAGTATGGCGCATATCAATAGCATGATTGAATTTTTTGCCACTCACCAGCAAAATGTGACAGCAATTTGTCAATATCAGCCAGATTTAGGGCTATCTCCGGCATTGTGCTTCTACATAGAAAATGCAGAGCGCGCAATAAACCCACTTGAACTTCAAACTTTTGCAAATACCTTGGCGTGTCAGTTAGTGCAAGTAACCAATCCCCCTGATTTAAAAAAACCAGGATTATTGGTAATGGATATGGATTCAACAGCCATTACTATTGAGTGCATTGATGAAATTGCGCGTTTAGCCAATGTATATGACGAGGTTGCCAGTGTGACCGCGCAGGCAATGGCAGGTAAGCTTGATTTTAGTGAGAGTTTAAACCAACGCGTTGCCAAGCTAAAAGGGATTGAAAAAAGCTTAATTGATGATCTAAAAAGTGCACTGCCTTTAATGCCGGGTATTAAAGCATTGTGCCAAATTTTAAAGCACCACCAATGGTATTTAGCCATTGCATCAGGCGGGTTTGTGCCGTTTGCAGAGCGTGTACAAGAGTTAATTAATTTAGATGAAGTGCATGCCAATGTATTGGAATTTAAAGACGATAAACTAACAGGTAAGGTGTTAGGAGGCATTGTTGATGCTGAGCAAAAAGCGGTTATTTTAGAATCGCTTCAACAAAAACTAGGCCTTGAAAAAACGCAAACAGTTGCCATTGGTGATGGCGCAAATGATTTAAAAATGATGGCTCAAGCAGGATTAGGCGTTGCTGTGCATGGCAAACCTAAAGTAGTTGAACAAGCCCAAGCGGCTATTTGCCAAGGCTCGTTATTACAATTGCTGTATATGTTGGCGGTTCCGCTAAATCCATCACAGGGTTAACGTAAACGGTTTAACCAAATTAGTTTTCGCCTAGACATTTGCTCAACCTGTTGTTGGTTGAGCGATAAATGTACAAGGGCTTCGTCACTTACATCAATAATATCGCCAACTCCCGATACTGACCACAAGGCATCCTCTAAGTCTTTAGCCTTGTGAATTGCGTATTGGCTAACGTATTTTAGCTCATTTGCTAAGTAGTCAGTATCTAGTCGACCAGTACGTGAAATATATAAACGCATTATAAAAACCAGCTCAGACTTCAGCCCTTTACTTACTTGCTGTTTAAACTCGCTGCAGTCGGTGCCTAAAATACACTGACTGGTAATTGCATCGGCTATATTTTCTTTTTTAGGATCGAAGTTAATCACCAAACTAAATTCTAATGGCGAGTCTTGGCGAGAGCGCTCTTTAATATTCGGGGTGATCACATCAGCAATGTGCGCTTTAGTAATAATATTTGATAAGTCTGTTTTAGTATTTAGCAGTGAAAAATTTTGTAAAATAACATGCAGAGGGCTTGGATATAAACCAAATCCCATGGCGCCAATTTCAAAGTGAGCCATTGATTTATGTAAATATATTGGGAACTGGCAAAGTGTTTTGGTTACCATATTTCTAAGTGCTGTAGAAAGCCCAGGTACTTTAGGTGACTCCTCTGCTATTTTTAATTTTTGTTTATTGCTGTCAATTAAAAGAGTAAAAAAATCGACCCCAGTATGAGGCGACTTTTTCTCTACGTGTGCTTTTAAATTAATCGTGGTTAACGATTTACTCACCGCCATTACTTCATATTGAATAAGACTTAATGAATAACTTTTGGTGATTTTTTGTAAATCAGGGAATGACAGCGACACGATATCGCCTTTTTTAAAGTTTACTTCTTGATTACACTCTAGCTGTAAACCAAAGACTGAAAAGTCCCGAGTATGGCCATGCAGTACTGAGTCACGGGTGTTAATAACGACGCTGGTTTTATAAAGGTAACGCTTATTAGAACGAAGGTTCACGTACTCTAACGGCACGGTATTTAGCTCCGGCGGTGATGCATGCTTACTGTGGCCAAACAATTTCAATTTATTGGCCAAGGCTTTATCAAATTCATACTGTTGATAATGCTGTTGTTCATGCTTATTACCTACTTGAGTAAGTAGCATTAAATATTTTACGTCTTTTATGGCGCCTTCAACACGTGGTGAAGGCGGTTTATTAAGTTTCTCAATATCCTTACCCAAAGAGTTAGGTAAAGATAAAGGAATATAAGCATCTTCAGTATGGCTTGGCATCAATTGTAATTTAAAGCAGCGCCAACTGTCTCTTCGGCTACCAAAACCAAAAAATAACGCTTTTAATTGTGCATGTTGCTCAAGCTCTGAACGAGTGGCTGAATAGTAGTAAATTTTTCCTGCAGAGACATGGGTAAAGGTATATAAATATTCCTCTTTTACAGCAACAGGTTTTAGTGCCAAGTTACGAATACGCTTATGGTTTAACACACTGTATAGGCAAGATACTTTGCGCTCATCGGTAAAGTAACGCTGAATAAACAGGCTGTTTTCTGTAGTTAAACTTAAGCTTGGATAATAAACACCGTTTTTTTGACTTATAAAAACGTATAGCGAATTGACCCTAGGAATGTAATATTGCTCGTATCCTTTAGAAATAACTGCATCGAGGGTGTTATCTAAGTTCACTTTGTAGCGGCGTTTATTGCCGTGAATAAAGCTTTCTAAAAAATGGTCAAACGCGGTGTTGTTTTCTTTAAATGTGCGTTTTAAGCGAATATGATTAAATTCATCCGAGGTGTTTTCTATCGCAACCACTTCGTATTCAATCCCATTTTTTAACCCAAGCTCAAAATCTTGTTCAAGGCCAACTAAGTGCATAACAATAAGCTGACCTTTTTTTAAGTTATAGCGGGATGCCAACTTAATTTTACAGCCACTGAGTGAAATATCAGAAGTACTTGCTTCAATTTTTGTTTGCTCATCGTACTCAATAGTAATTTTAATTGAGTAATTCATTCGCTCTTCGCTACGACTTTCATAAGCCGCAAACTTAATTACATCGGTGGGTAGTTCGGGTGATGGTTCAATTATTTTAGCTGGGGTGGTCGTTGATTTTTGCTGTAATACACGATAATTATTTTCGGTATTCATCACCGCTTCGTACACGGCAAGGGTGTAGCCTTTATGTTGTTTTATTGATGCTTCGAATACTTCAATGGCGGTGTCATCCATAAAGTGTTGTTTACCGTTATGCTCATATGGTTTTACTTGGCCGGTTACTGAGCCACGCAGATCAATAAAGCGGTCTATCGGCTGAGATAAACGCGACATTTCCATTTTTATTAAAAACTGCTCGGGTTTGCTTAACTCGGCGGTTTTTGACTTGAAAATGAGATCAAACTTAGCATTTCCCAAATACTGTTTTAATTCATTTACAAGCGCTTCATGCTTGAGCAATACGTCTTCAGCCATTTATAAATCATCACCGTCTAATTTAAAAGTAGGTATACTGTTGCAATCATTTATTAGAGAATTAAATAAATCTAATATCGAAAAGTAGTTAAATGCGACCACGATATTATGCGTAACTATACTTTGTGTTTATTGTTATTCGTTATGAGCCAATTAATTGGCATGTTTTTATTAGCTTTTTAAAGCAAGAAGCATGCCCTAAAGCAGGTTAAATGAAACTACATCAGTATAGTGTGAGTGTGATACTAAATGCGCTATTCCACAAGGCGTTGTTGCTAAGGTAAAGCCAGCAATGGCAAAATAAGCGCTTAACAGTCAATATTTCAAAATAAAGCATAGTAGGTAAGGTTTTAAATGGCTAAAGCGGCAAAAGTAGAGTTTGTTTGTACAGAATGTGGCATGAACTATCAACGCTGGCAAGGTCAGTGTCGCTGCGGTGCGTGGAACACATTAGCAGAGTTTAAACCTTCTGCAGGGCAAAGCAAAAAAGTAGCAGCTCGTGCAAGTGTCGGTGGCTACGCCGGTGGTATTGGCGGTGGCTCTAAAAAAATTAATGAAGTAGCAACCTCAGAGGCAGAAAAACAGCTTACTGAAATTGGCGAACTTGACCGTGTACTAAGCGGCGGTGTAACCACCGGCTCGGTTAATATTATTTCTGGCGATCCGGGGGCGGGTAAAACCACACTACTATCGGATTTAGTGGCAAGAATGTCTCAGCGCATGCCATCGCTTTATTGTACTGCTGAGGAGTCTTTGTCGCAGTTTAAAAACCGAGTAAACCGTTTAAAACTTAACTATAACGAAGATGAGCTCTATTTACTTTCTGAAACCAGTGTTGAAACCATTATTGAAGAGCTGGATAAAAACAAAATTAAGTTTGCCGTTATCGACTCTATTCAAGCCGTGGTCACCGACACCGCTAATGGTAGCCCTGGCTCACCCTCGCAAGTAAAAAGTGCCGCTCAAGCGCTAACCCAATATTGTAAGCAAAACGATGTCACTATGTTCATTATTGCTCACGTAAATAAAAATAATGAAATAGCTGGCCCGCAAACATTAGTGCATATTGTTGATGCACTGTTACATATTGATACCAACGATGGTCAAGTGCGTACGCTGCGTGCTAATAAAAACCGCTTTGGTGATATAGATACTGTGGGCATTTTTAAAATGTGTGAACGCGGTATGCTCAGTGTGGATAACCCCAGCGAAATTTTCTTATCCGGTTCAACCACTGAATCACCGGGGTCGACGATTACCTGTATTCGTAAAGGTAATCGTAATTTACTACTTGAAATTCAATGTTTAACCACTGAAACAGAAGCAGAATTTCCACAGCGAGTATGTGTTGGTTTAAATATGAACCGGATTAAAATGCTCACCGGTATTTTACGTAAACACACTAAAACTAAAATATTTCACGATACGTTTTTTAATATTGTGGGTGGCCTAAAAATTGACGAATCAGAAACCTGTATTGATTTAGCGCTTGTTACTGCACTTTTAAGTAGCTTGAACGAGTTTGTTGTACCTCGAACCACCTGTATTATGGGGGAGCTAAGTTTAAACGGAGATGTGCGTCCAATCGACAGTGGTGTACCCCGTGTTAAAGAAGCGGCGCAACATGGGTTTACTGAAATATTTATCCCATTTCGTAACTACCATAAATCGATGGAAGGGCTGGGTGCTAAAATAACGCCAGTTAAAACAGTGCACGAGCTACTGAGTTTAATTAACTAGCAAACAAAAAGTGCTTAACGATGCATGTTCTCAATGTTAGTCTTGCTTAAAGCCACTTATATAAAGAGTTTAATAAGGAAATGACATGAAAAAATTAGTGATTGCAGCCGCGATTATTGCTGCAGGTGTGGGTGGCGTGAGCTATGCAAACTATGTTGCAACACAAGAGGTACGTGCTGAGGTTGATAAACAGTTGGCCTTGGTCAGCGAACAAACCGGTGCTAGTTTTAACTACGCAGAGCTATCGGCGAGTGTTATTTCAAACAGTGTTGCCATTAGTAATATTGAAGTGACTAGCCCTGAGGGCGATAAAATTGCCACGGTTGAGCATGTTGAAGTGACAGGCTACGAAACCGATAAAATATCGCCACATACTGCTTTTACGTTAAAAAACTTTCAATTTGATAAAAGCTTTGTCGATACATTGCCTGCAGATACAAATACACAACTTGCCTCAGCCAGTTATGATTTACACTCTTCATTAGATTACGACGAGCAATCAGGTAACAGTGATATTGTTGTTAAGCTGCAAGCTAATGATATTGCTAGTATTGATATGGACATGGGGCTTGCTAACTCTAAAGCGCTTATGGATGCTTCACTTGAAATCAGTAAGGCTCAGCAAGCTGCAGGTAATACACCGCTTACTTATGAGCAAGAGCTACAACAGCAAACAATGATTATGCAAGCAATGAGTAAGCTAGAGCCACGTAATGTTAGCTTAGTTGTTAATAACCAAGGTGATCTTAAAGGCTTATTAGAAAGCGAGTTGGCAAAGCAAGGTATGACGTTAGAGCAAATGCAAATAATGCTTGATCAACAGCTTCAACAAGCACCTGTGACCGAAGAAATAGCCAAGGCGTTAACTGATTTTGCTAAAGGACTAAATTCGTTTAGTGTGTCAGCAAAACTGCCTGAAGGTAAAACTATGATGGAAGTGAATCAGCAACTAATGATGTTAGCAGGGCAACCCGAAGAGCTGGTTAAGTTTATAAATTTAGAAGTTAAAGGCAAATAACAGCGGTAAGTTATAAGCCGTCAGGATTCAATTTAAAACAAAAAAGCCGTACTTGATTATTCAAGTACGGCTTTTATTATTTTAGCTGATAGTTAGTGAAGAATACGCGCTCTAATTGTACCTTCAACCGCACTGAGCTCTTTAAGTGCGACTTCTGAGTGATCTGTGTCTACATCAATAACCACGTAACCAATTGCTTCATCGGTTTGTAAGTACTGTGCGGCAATGTTAATACCGTGCTGAGCAAACGCTTGGTTAATTTGCGTTAGCACGCCAGGGCGGTTGTGATGCACGTGTAACAAGCGGCTGCGATTAGCAAGCTCTGGCAATGATACTTCAGGGAAGTTAACTGCGGTAATAGTTGAGCCGTTATCTGAGTACTTAGCGAGTTTACCCGCTACTTCAATACCAATGTTTTCTTGTGCTTCTTGAGTAGAACCACCTATATGCGGCGTTAAAATAACGTTGTCGAATTCACGCAGTGGCGAGATAAATTCTTCATCGTTAGATTTAGGTTCAACTGGGAATACGTCAATTGCTGCGCCGCTGAGTTTTTTCTCTGTTAGCGCTTCTGCTAGGGCGTCAATATCAACGACAGTACCACGTGAAGCGTTAATTAAAATAGAGCCTTGCTTCATTACCGCCAATTCAGCCGTGCCAATCAGGTTTTTAGTTTGCGGTGTTTCAGGTACGTGCAAGCTAATAATATCAGCGCGTTGCAATAGCTGCGTTAAGTTATGTACTTGTGTCGCATTACCTAAAGACAGTTTGTCTTCAATGTCGTAATACTCCACGTTCATACCAATATTTTCAGCCATAATGCCCAACTGAGTACCAATGTGACCGTAGCCAATAATACCTAAGGTTTTACCGCGCGCTTCAAACGAGCCATTGGCTGTTTTTAACCAGCCACCACGGTGCGCAGCGGCATTTCGCTGTGGAATACCACGTAATAAAAGCAGTATTTCACCTAGTACAAGCTCAGCTACAGAGCGAGTATTTGAAAACGGGGCATTAAATACTGCAATACCGCGTTCACGTGCTGCGTTTAAATCTACTTGGTTGGTACCAATACAAAAACAACCGATAGCAACCAGTTTTTCAGCTGCATTTAATACCGATTCATTAATATGAGTACGAGAACGCAGCCCGACAAAGTGCACATCTTTAATGCGCTCAATAAGCTCGTCCTCAGGTAGCGATGTTTTAACGTAGTCGATATTGCTATAACCGTTACGTTTTAGCGTTTCAACAGCGCTTTGATGAACACCTTCAAGCAAGAGAATTTTAATTTTGTCTTTTGCTAACGATACCTTACTCATAACCATATCCTATTTAATTTGTGGCCCATTTTTTGTGCCGATAATCACTTTATCAGCACCGCGCTCTGCAAATAGGCCGTTGGTGACTACGCCAACAATTTGATTTATTTGTGTTTCAAGCTGTTTAGCATGGGTAATTTTTAAATTATGTACATCTAAAATAACGTTGCCGTTATCGGTTACAACACCTTGGCGATACACAGGATCACCGCCAAGTTTTAATAATTCGCGGGCAACATAGCTGCGCGCCATCGGAATAACTTCAACTGGCAGCGGGAAATCCCCTAAGGTATCGACTAGTTTGGTGTCATCAACAATACACACAAACTGTTTAGCCACTGCCGCTACTATTTTTTCACGGGTGAGCGCTGCACCACCGCCTTTAATCATTTCGTTTAGAGCGTTAATTTCATCTGCGCCATCAACGTATACATCCAGAGCATCAACATCATTTAGCTCAAATACTTCTATACCAAGTTCTTTTAAACGTGCTGTAGACGCTTCTGAACTAGATACTGCACCAACGATGGTGTCTTTTACTGTGCCTAAAGCATCAATAAAATGATTAACGGTTGAGCCTGTACCAACACCCACTATGGTGTTTTCTTTTACAAACTCCAGTGCAGCCCATGCAGCTGCTTTTTTTAATTCATCTTGTGTCATTGCTATGTGCTCATTTATGTCAAAAATAGACTGTTAGTTTACAAGATTAATTGTTACCAACAGTAGGTTTTATTGGGTGTAATAATAGTTTTAAGAGGCACATCCCACGATTCAATTGGGAGCTTATCCACTTGTTGGCATTCGTGTGCTAGGCCAATAAGTTGTGGTTGCTGCCAGTTTTCTTCGTGTAAACGTGCCAAGGTTCTATCGTAAAATCCACCCCCCATTCCAAGGCGATTACCAAATTTATCAAATGCAACAAGTGGCATAAGTAGATAATCAAGCGCTGGCAATGGGCATATTTGAGAGCAGTTCAGCTTAGGCTCCAAGATACCATAGCGGTTTGCTCTCATGGGTGAGTTTTTTTCATATCGTTGAAATAGTAAATTAGCCCCGTTGAAAGGGTGAATTATAGGTAAGTAAACATGCTGTTCAATGCTCCATAATTCATTAATTAACAATGATGTATCTAGCTCTCCATCATTGCTTAAATAAAGCGCGATATGGCTTTTTTTGGCCGAGTTCATGCTTTTTAAATATTGAATAAAATTCACTTTAAGCGAGTGGGCCGCTATTTCTTGCTGGTTTTTTGATAGGTTATTACGTGCTTTACGAATATCGTGTCTTATTTGTGCGCGATTATTACTCATTAAATAACTAAACCATGATTAAAAAGAGAATAAATTAGGAAATAATAAGTACACAGCAAGCACAATAAGTAATATTACGGCTGTAGAAATCAGCGAATATAAAACAAGGTTACTGCGTTTTTTGGGTGTTGTAGAGAGTGGCTCATCTAGCATTAAATCGTCATCTTCCCATGGTTCGTCATTTTCATCAGGCAGTGATAACTCAACCTCGGGGAGACGTTGCTCAAGATCCTCAAGTTTCTCTTCAAGACGAATTAAGCTACTAGTAATGTAATCTAGGGCATCAAATAAGCGCTGATCTCGCTGGCTGTCGTGCGCTTTTTGAGAAGTAGCTTGTGTAGGGGCTGTTTGCTGAAGTTTGCTTTTGATCCCCAGCGTTGAAAGTAACTTAGCTTGCTTAAGGGCTTTCTCTTTGTTGCTAGGAGCAAACAGCGGCTTGCCATTAAAAAATGCCGCCACCTTTTCAGGTGAGGTTTTTAGTTTTTCTGTCAGTGCATTGGTCACTGCTTGGCTGTCTGCGCCTTCTGCAAGTCCTACAAATATAACACGAAAATTGTCGGCCATTTTTTATCCCTAACACGCTTTATTGTATAAGCAGAGTATATACCTAAAATGTTAAACAGTTCGAGACTGTTTTATGACTAACTTAATACACATAGCAAAACGGCCCTAAAAAGGGCCGTTTTAATATTAGCTAGGTGGCTTACAGGCCAGCTGCTGCGCGAAGTGCGTCTGCTTTATCTGTGCGTTCCCATGGGAATTCATCACGGCCAAAGTGGCCGTAAGCCGCTGTTGGTAGATAAATAGGGCGCTCAAGATCAAGCATTTGAATTAGGCCGTAAGGGCGTAAGTCAAAGTGTTCACGAATAAGTTCGATTAAACGCGCTTCTTCTAATTTACCAGTGCCAAATGTTTCAACACTGATAGATGTTGGCTCTGCAACACCAATAGCATAAGACACCTGAAGTTCACACTTGTCAGCAAGGCCAGCAGCAACAATGTTTTTAGCAACATAACGTGCAGCATAAGCCGCTGAGCGGTCAACTTTTGATGGATCTTTACCAGAGAAAGCACCACCACCGTGACGAGCCATGCCACCGTAAGTATCTACAATGATTTTACGACCAGTTAAACCACAGTCACCCATTGGTCCACCAATTACAAAACGACCCGTTGGGTTAATAAAGAATTTAGTGGCACTAGTAATCAGCTCAGCAGGAAGTACTGGCTTAATAATCGTTTCCATTACCGCTTCTACTAAATCACTTTGCGATACATCTTCGCTGTGCTGAGTAGAAAGTACAACGGCATCAATGCCTACTGGCTTGCCATTTTCGTATGCAAACGTAACCTGTGATTTTGCATCTGGACGCAACCAGTTAAGCTCGCCGCTTTTACGTACTTGTGCTTGGCGTTGTACTAAACGGTGAGAATAAGTAATTGGAGCAGGCATTAATACTTCAGTTTCGTTACATGCGTAACCAAACATTAGGCCTTGGTCGCCAGCGCCTTGCTCTTCAGGGCTTGTACGGTCAACACCTTGGTTAATGTCAGGAGACTGTTTACCAATCGTGTTTAAAATTGCACACGAATCGGCATCAAAGCCCATGTCTGAATGTGTGTAACCAATTTCACGTACTGTTTTACGTGTAATTTCTTCGATATCAACCCATGCGCTAGTCGTGATTTCACCACCAACCATAACCATACCGGTTTTAACGTAAGTTTCACACGCTACACGGGCATGAGAGTCTTGCTCTAGGATAGCATCAAGTACCGCATCAGAAATTTGATCGGCGATTTTATCCGGATGACCTTCAGAAACAGATTCAGAAGTAAATAAATGTTTTGCCATTGTAATTATGCTCACAAATATTGCGCTTCACAAACGTCGGTATTAGCGCTAAAAAATTAAGGCGCGTATTTTATCTAAAACAAATGAACTTGCATAGTTTTTTTACGCCTAGACGTCTAAATAAAATATCTAATAGTAAATGGTTCTTAAAAAATATTCATAATGCCCTATTTTTATGGGTTTTTAATTGCACACAGCCCCCACAATAAGTAAGAATGGGGATAAATAAATACCCGCGCAAATACATATAAAGGTAGGAGAATTCATGCCATCTCGCAAAGAACTTGCAAATGCTATTCGCGTCTTGTCAATGGACGCAGTACAAAAGGCCAAATCTGGTCACCCTGGAGCCCCTATGGGCATGGCTGATATCGCAGAAGTATTATGGCGCGATTATCTAAAACATAACCCAACAAATCCAGAGTGGGCTGACCGAGATCGATTTATACTCTCAAATGGTCACGGTTCAATGCTAATTTATTCTCTACTGCATTTAAGTGGTTATGACTTGCCACTGGACGAAATTAAAAACTTCCGCCAAATGCATTCTAAAACACCAGGCCATCCAGAATATGGATACGCGCCAGGAATTGAGACCACTACGGGCCCATTAGGTCAAGGGATCACAAATGCGGTAGGTATGGCGATTGCTGAAAAAGCATTAGCAGCGCAGTTTAACCGTGAAGGCCACGACATTGTTGATCACCACACGTATGCGTTTATGGGTGATGGTTGTTTAATGGAAGGTATTTCTCATGAAGCATGCTCACTAGCCGGTACATTAGGCCTAGGCAAATTAGTGGCATTTTGGGATGACAACGGCATTTCAATCGACGGTGAAGTTGAAGGTTGGTTTAGTGATGATACCCCAGCACGTTTTAAAGCATACGGCTGGCATGTAATTAGTGACGTTGATGGCCATGATAGCGATGCAGTAAGTGCAGCAATTGCAGAAGCTAAAAGCGTGACTGATAAGCCAACACTAATTTGTTGTAAAACTATTATTGGTTACGGCTCACCTAATAAATCAGGTAGCCACGATTGTCACGGTGCACCACTAGGTGATGACGAAATTAAAGCGTCTCGCGAGTTTTTAGGTTGGACGGGCGATGCATTTGAAATCCCTGAAGATATTTATGCACAGTGGGATAACAAAGAAAAAGGCCAACAGCTTGAAGCAAGCTGGGACGAAAAATTTGCCGCATATGAAAAAGCATACCCAGAGCTAGCAGCAGAATACAAACGCCGTACACATTCAGAATTACCAGCTGACTGGGCTGAAAAATCACAAGCGTACATTGAAGAGCTACAAGCAAACCCAGCAAACCCAGCATCACGTAAAGCGTCGCAAAATGCATTAAATGCGTTTGGCCCGTTACTACCTGAATTTATGGGTGGTTCTGCCGATTTAGCGGGTTCAAACTTAACAATTTGGGATGGCTCTAAAGGCTTAACTGCTGATGATGCAAGTGGTAACTACATTTACTACGGTGTACGTGAGTTTGGTATGTCGGCCATTATGAACGGTATTGCACTGCATAAAGGCTTTATTCCTTACGGTGCAACGTTCTTAATGTTTATGGAATACGCACGCAACGCGGTACGTATGGCTGCATTAATGAAGCAACCAAGCATTTTTGTATACACGCACGATTCAATCGGTTTAGGTGAAGATGGTCCAACTCACCAACCAGTTGAGCAAATTGCGAGCATGCGTTTAACGCCTAACCTATACAACTGGCGCCCATGTGACCAAGTTGAGTCAGCAATTGCATGGCAACAAGCTATTGAACGTAAAGACGGTCCTACATCATTAATCTTTACTCGCCAAGGCTTAGAGCAGCAAGCTCGTGATGCCCAGCAATTAAGCGACGTTAAAAAGGGTGGTTACATCTTAAGTTGTGACGGCAACCCAGAGCTTATTTTGATTGCAACGGGTTCTGAAGTACAGCTAGCGCAAGACTCTGCGAAAGAGCTACGTGCGCAGGGTAAAAAGGTACGTGTTGTATCTATGCCATGTACTGATGCGTTTGAAGACCAATCGCCTGAGTACAAAGAAAGTGTATTACCAGCAAGCGTTTCACGTCGCGTAGCGATTGAAGCGGGTATTGCTGATTACTGGTACAAGTATGTAGGCCTAAATGGCGCCGTAGTTGGTATGACCACCTTTGGTGAGTCGGCACCGGCAAACGAGCTATTTGAATTCTTCGGCTTTACCGTAGAAAACATCGTTAACAAAGCAAATGCATTGTTTTAAGCGACTGCTTTAACATTTAAAAGCCCGTCCTGTGTATAGCAGGGCGGGCTTTTTTTATTTCAGAGCTTACAGATTTAAGCTATCAGCTGTCAGTTTAACTCAAACGTAAACTTGTAACGGGGGGAGGTTTTAGCACTAGTTATTTATAAAAAGTTGTAGTGAAGGTCGTGCTTTAGGCTGCGTTAAAACAATCAAAGCTGTTACCTAAATGATGATTGGCTATGACTTCAAAGAGGTTTAGAACTAATTCATTAGCTTTAAACGTATACTAAGGCTGTAAAACGTCCGAATAAAGGGCAAATACAGCATAAAATTATTTTTGCTCTAAAAATTAGTTTGCAGTATCATTTCGGGCACAGACTCATTTACAAGGAAGAAATATGTCTTGGTCAAAACTCAATAAAACTATCAATGCCCATTCTGTTATTCCACTTGACGCACTTAGCTGTCGTGATTTTGGTGTTAATCTCCCCGCTAACTTCCCATTCAATAAAGCTAAATTTACTTGCCAAGCTCTCGCTATGCTATCGCAGCTCAATGACTATGACTTAAAAATGGTGTGCGCCGATATCATTCAAATTTGCGCTAATCCTAATGCTACAAACTCAATTAAGCATAGCCGTAACCCGCTACGTCGTTTATGGCGAACAAAGTACCCGTTCCGTAATTATCACTTTTTAATACGTTATACCTTAGAAGCAAGTAATATATCTATAACCGATATATTATTTGATAAGCAATTAGAGGGAGCCAAAAATAATTTTGCTGCAGAGCGTACTATGCTTTATGAAGTGAAAAGGCAAAGCAGTCATACATACGACAAAGCAATGAATGATGACGAAATAAAGAAAGTACAAGGAGCTTGGGAACGAATACCAACTCCAACCACACAAATAAAAACGCAGCATGCGGCGGTCAATGGTATGCAAAATGAGCTTACCAAAGCCACATGGTTAATGGGCACCCACCTTGATAGAGCTTACGAGGGAGACGGTATAAAAGCTTATACCTTGTTTCATAACCCCACCGATTATACAAAGCTTGACTTAATTGAGTGCGCGTTTGATAAGCGTTCAGGGACTAAATCCCACAATGCTCAGCATTTAGCAGCCGTGCTGGCACAAAATAATCAGCAAGGTAAACAAGTAAAATGGCTAGCTCACAGCCAAGGGGCAATCATTTTTTGTGCCGCGCTAGAGCATTATCGCATTCACTATGGTAAGCCTCTTGCGGGTCAGCAACTCGCTGTGCATGGTTCAGGCTCAAATGTCGAACGTTTAAAACGCATTGCCCATAGCGTAGGTGTAAAAGTTGTCTCAGTGCGTAATAACCCTTATGATTTAGTGCCTAATTTAGCTGACCGCAGTAAAATATCATCCAGTAGTTTAGTACGTTCGCTGAAATTTAAAGGCTTGGTTACAGATGGCTCTGTTGGCGAAAGCCCACACACTTTACCGTTTTTAGGCTTAGTCACCTATGCAGCTCAACTGCAAATGCTAGGTAATAATGAAAAGGCCGATATAGTAAGAAAGTTTATTAAAACTCTACCGCCTACGGATGCGCGATTATGATCAAATTAGCCAAGGCTTTTTACCGTGGTTTTATTGGCGGGCCCAGCTTCGACAACTGTATTCACTATCGCTTTATTTTAGAAGATAAGCTGTTAACACTTGATATGCCTAGCAGTAATGTTGCTGCTGTACCGTCTACCATTGACGTGTCGTTTCCCTATAATTCAAAAAGTTGGTTTAATCAGTACAAGGAAGATTATTTCCATCACGTATATGTGCATATGCTTACTAAAAACTGGATGTACTTGCCACCAGTTAGCTATTTGCCAAGTAGTGAGTATGGCATGCTTAGTTGTCAACTAAGGATTAAACAAACCAATAAAATCAATGTTTTGGATGCCGTGCAATTAAAGCGTTTTGTGATTGAATCATACGATGACTTCCATTGGGGACCTGATGGCAGAAATACCGAAATTAAAAAAGATACTACATTAGAATCAAGTAAAATGGCCGTCCCCTTTGAGCCTGATGAGTTAGAGGAAGAAATTTTAGGACGTATTGAGACTCGAGGATATCCACCACTACCAACGGCCAAAGAAGTTATACTTAATAATCGCCAGTGGGTGTTTTACCAAGTAAAAAGAAATAACAGTCTCTCTCGCCAAGATTTTTATTGTTTATCATTAAGTGAGCATGCATTTTTAGAGGTTGAATTTAATCATCGTATTGATCGCTCTGATAAACATAAAAAATGGGCTAAACATGCACTTGAATCACAGCAGCGAATTATGGAATCAATTAAACTCAGTGATTTACCCCCCGATCACGATAATTTGATTGCAGATAATTCTAAGAGTGATTAATTTAGCTAAGGCGTTTTATCGTGGTTTTATTGGCGGGCCCAATTTTGAAAATTGCACCCACCACCGTCTTATTCTAGAAGACAAGCTGATAACACTCGATGTGCCTGATAGCAACGTCTCAGCAGTGCCGTCTACCATTGATGTCTCGTTTCCTTATAATTCAACTAGCTGGTTTAACCAACATAAGAAAAACTATTTACACCATGAATACGTGTATATGCTCACTGAAAACTGGATGTATTTGCCTCCAGTAAGTTATTTACCAAGCAGTGAGTATGGCATGTTTAGTTGCCAACTAAGAATTAAGCAAACTAATAAAATCAATGTTCTTGATACTATGCAATTAAAACGCTTTGTGATTGATGAGTATAATAATTATCATTGGGGGTCAGATGGTTATAACACTAAGCTTCAAAATGATACCAAGCTAGAGTCGAATAAAAGAGCAAACCCATGGGAAGGCGAAGCACTGAAAAAGGAAATTTTAGGGCGCGTTGAATCTTATGGTTATCCGCCACTGCCTGCAGCTAAAGGAGTAATTATTAATGATCGCCAATGGGTGTTTTATCAAATAAAGAAAAGTAATAAGCGTTCTCGCCAAGACTTTTATTGTTTACCATTAAGTGAGCATGCATTTTTAGAGGTTGAATTTAATCATCGTGTTGATCGCTCTGATAAGCATAAAAAATGGGCTAAGCATGCGCTTGAATCACAGCAGCGAATCATGGAATCAATTAAGTTGAGTGATTTACCCCCCGATCACGATAATTTAATTACTGATAATTCTAAGAATGATTAATTTAGCGAAGGCTTTTTACCGTGGTTTTATTGGCGGGCCTAGTTTTGGAAATTGCATCCACCATCGTCTTATTCTAGAAGATAAGCTACTCACTCTCGATGTACCGGATAGCAATGTCGCAGCTGTACCGTCTACTATTGATGTCTCGTTTCCTTATAATTCAACCAGCTGGTTTAACCAACACAAAGAAACGTTCCTTTACCATGAGTATGTTCATATACTCACTGAAAATTGGATGTACTTGCCACCAGTTAGTTATTTGCCCAGTAGTGAGTATGGCATGCTCAGTTGCCAATTACGTATTAAACAAACCAATAAAATTAATGTGCTTGATACCGCACAATTAAAGCGCTTTGTTATTGAATTATATGATGACTTCCACTGGGGACCTGATGGAAAAAACACTAGAATTAAAAATGATACCACTTTAGAATCGATTAAAAGAGCAAACCCTTGGCAAGGTGAGGCACTCAAAGAAGAAATTATAGGTCGTATTGAAGTTTATGGTCAGCCGCCATTGCCTGCGGCTAAAGAGGTAATTATTAATAATTACCAGTGGGTGTTTTACCAAGAGTGCAGAGGTAATGTTCTCTCTCGCCACGACTTTTATTGTTTGCCATTATGTGAGCATGCTTTTTTAGAGGTAAAGTTTAATCATCGTGTTGACCGCTCTGATAAGCATAAAAAATGGGCTAAGCATGCACTTGAATCACAGCAGCGAATTATGGAATCAATTAAGTTGAGTGATTTACCCCCCGATCACGATAATTTGATTACTGATAATTCTAAGAATGCTTAACGTAATCGAAGCGTTTTTATGGCTTTTAAAAGTTTAAAGGCCAGCCCTGTGTAAAACAGGACGGGCTTTTTTATGAGTTGTACTTTTATCACTTCCTCTAAAGCGCAGCGTCTCATAGCCCTCTTTGTGCACAAATTATTAAAAACTTATTTAAACAAAGAGAAACGAATGAGAAGAAAATGAGGCCATACAAAATCAACTTTGTTGTTTGATTACTTCTCTAAAGCGTAGCGTCTCATAGCCCTCTTTGTGCACAAATTATTAAAAACTTATTTGAACAAAGAGAAACGAATGAGAAGAAAATGAGGTAATACAAAACCCAAATTATAAAAAATAGTTGTTTGATCACTTCTCTAAAGCGCAGCGTCTTTTAGTTCTCTTTGTCCATAAATCACTAAAAGTACTGTTCGAAACTCGTAGCCCGTTGCTCGAAGCATATCTCTCTATAAAGTCGTTCTTTTTTAACCTTTTGGATTTTAGATGAGTAATTTTCACAACACTTAACTTGCAAGGTTTTTATGTATCAGGCACTGTGGGGGTAACAAAATTATAAATTAACAACAGGAGTTAACATGCCAAAGTTCGATAACGTTAGTGTGGTTAAAAAAGCCAATGTGTACTTTGATGGCAAAGTATCAAGCCGAACTGTGCTTTTAGGTAACGGTGAAGCAAAAACCTTGGGTTTTATGCAACCCGGTGAATTTGAGTTTAATACTAACCAAAAAGAGTGCATGGAGTTGTTAGCAGGGCAGTGGGATGTACTATTACCTGGTGAAACACAGTGGAAAACATTTAATGCGGGCGAGTCATTTAATGTTGATGCTAATGTGAGCTTTCATGTAAAAGTAAGTGATTTTGCTGATTATTGCTGTTCATACACCGATTAATTTGTTGATTGATTAAATTATCAACATCTCTAAAGGCCGCTTCAAAGCGGCTTTTTGCATACTTAATGCTAAATGAATGATCTAAATCAGGTGGGGTAATAAATAATTGCGTAATTTTCATTTTTTCTCTTGTGTTAATTCGTTTAGCCCCCAATACTAACTATGAGGTAACAAATAAAAGGATACCCTATGAAAATTAATCTTTCTGGTCACCATGTTGACGTTACTGATTCTATTAAAGAACACATTAACGAAAAGTTCTCAAAAGTCGCGAGCCATTTTCCATCATTGATATCTCTAGATATTATTCTTTCAAAAGAGCATCATAAGTTCCAAGCAGAAATTAGCACAAATTATGAAGGTGCGCGTATATCGGTAAAAGGGGAAAACGAAGTTATGTATCCTGCTATTTCCAGCGCAGCTAAAAAACTCGATGCCGCACTAAAGCATCGTAAAGGGCAAATAAAAGCGAACTTACATGAAAAGCCTGTAAGTACCACACCTGAAATAGCACACGAAATCATCCAAGAGATGGATTTAAATTAATAACTAACAATGTGTTATTTTTAAAAAGAGCCTAAGGGCTCTTTTTTATTGCCTGTAAATTAGGTAAGTTATGCACTCACACAGTTCATTAATGATAAAAATTAATAATAAAAGCACATAACACACCAAATTTGAGAAGTTAATGCAGTACACACAAAGCACATGGAAGTCTCGGTTAGGGGCGCTCGGCCCGGGTATTTTAATGGCCACCGCTGCCATTGGTGGCTCACACTTAGTTGCATCGACCCAAGCTGGCGCATTATTTGGCTGGCAGCTATTTTGGCTTATTGTGGTGGTTAACGTTTTAAAGTACCCGTTTTTTCGTTTTGGTATGGAGTACACACTCGCTACTAAAAATAGTTTAGTCGAAGGGTATAAAAACCAAGGGCCTGGCTATTTTTACAGTTTTATTGCCCTCAATATTATTGCCGCTGTGGTAAATACCGCAGGTGTATTGTTGCTTACGGCGAGCTTATTACACTACGCATTACCTATTAGCATTCCTGTTACCTTATTGTGTTGGGTAATATTGGCCGTGTGTTTAATTATATTATTACTGGGGCATTTTAAAGCGCTCGATAACGTAGCAAAAGCTATTATGGGGCTACTTACTATAGCAACCATCACTGCATTGGTTATTGCTATAAATAACGGCCCAGTAGCGCCTGTAAACTACGTTGGCCCCTCACCATATGAACTTGCCATGTTAGGCTTTATGGTTGCCTTAATGGGCTGGATGCCAGCGCCTATTGAAATATCGGCACTGAGCTCTTTATGGCTTAAAGAAAAACAAGCTCAGCAAAGTGTGACTAAAAACCAAGGCTTATTCGATTTTAATCTAGGTTATTGGTTAACCGCCGGGCTTGCGCTGGTATTTTTTAGTTTAGGTGCGTTAGTGCAATATGGGCAAAACAGTAATATAGAGCTCGGTGGTGTAGCGTTTGCTAAACAGCTGATTGATATGTACGCATCAACAATAGGCGAGTGGGCACGGCCTTTGGTATCAGCCATCGCGTTTTTGTGTATGTTTGGCACCACACTCACCGTACTTGACGGTTACGCCCGCACACTTAACGAATCACACAAATTACTTGGTTTTAAGCAATCTAAACACAGCTTAAATACGTGGCTTATACTGCAAGCATTGGCCGGTATGGCGGTTATTTTATTTTTTAAATCAGCCCTTGGCCCTATGCTTACCTTTGCAATGACACTTGCTTTTGTAACCACACCGGTTTTTGCATGGCTTAACTTCAGCCTAGTGCGCTCAGAGCCCGCGATTAAACACAGTCTACTTTTGCGTAGCTTAACGTGGTTAGGTTTAGTGTACTTGGTTGGTTTTGCTGTAGCGTTTGTGGTTTGGAAGTTGATGTGATTTTATTTTCGAGGTTCGAGGTTCGAGGTTCGAGGTGAAAGGTACAAATCAAACAACCTCTGCATAAATACCGACTGTTGTAGACCGCGATGGGCTGCAGCGAGCGATAAATTTTATTAAAGAGCTGTGATTTATATTTTTAAGAAGTGTTGTAGCCTAAAGTTGAGGTATTAGGTGTGTTTAGCAATGGAGTATAAATGGAAAATTATCAACTAGTGAAACATGCTACTTCGTTAGCTAAATCAAAAAAGTATGATTATGCGATTCAGCTGCTTAGTGAACTATATAAAAGCAACGAAGTTTCAGATGCTGAAATCATTAAGGTTATTCCCTATTATTAAAAAGCGGGTCGTTATAATGAATTAGAACAATATTTTGAAGAGATTTTAAT